>JAGABO010000093.1 GCA_017614655.1 Treponema sp.
ACTCATTACGCTGGATGAAAATGTTCCTCTCGAAATTGATTTTGCTTCTTTTTCTACAGACAACCTTAATTACGGAGCAGCAGCTGCCTGCTTAAAAAAGTTCGGAGCCTTTAAAGAAGCGGACTCTTATGCAAAGGAAGACTCCTCTAATCCTTACGCTTCATCAAAAACGACATCAAATACCTCTGAGCAGAATGAAACGGCACAAGTTAAAGAAGAAGTTTTTGAACTTAAACAGAACAGCGGAAACTACAGCGCAGTTCTTTCTGTAAAGGAACTTTCTTCCATTATTGACGGCATTCTCTCCGGAGAAAAAAAAGTTGCCTTCGACACTGAAACAACAGGACTGAATACTCAGGACACGGAGCTTGCAGGCTTCAGTCTCTGTACGGAAAACGGCAGGGCATTTTACATTCCGGTTCTTCTTCCGGGCGGAATGTTTGCACCGGAGACAATCAGCAAAGCTGAATGCATAAAGCAGCTTGAACGTCTCTTTAATGATGAAAGCATTATCGTCATCATGCACAACGGAAAGTTCGATCTTGAAGTTTTAAAGACGAACGGAATGCACTGTGAAGTCCGCTGTAAAATTTTTGACACGATGATTGCTTACTGGCTTTTAGATTCAGATGCGCAGGGAAAGTCACCCTACTCGCTCGAAAGTCTTGCAGAAAAACTTCTTCATCTTAAGGGAATTGAATTTACTTCTCTTGTCTCAAAAGGTCAGACCTTTGCTGATGTTGAACTTGATAAGGCAGTTCCTTACGGAGCAGAAGATGCAGATTTTACCTGGCAGCTTTACACTCTTCTTTCTAATAAACTTAAGGAAGAAAAACTCGAAGATTTATTTTATGAAATGGAGATGAAGATCCTGCTCATCCTTACAAAAATGGAAACAGCCGGAATTCATCTGGATAAAGATGCACTTAAAGAGTACAGCGTTTTCCTTGCAGAAGAAATCAAAAAATCAGAAGAAGAAATCTGCAGGGAAGCCGGACACGAGTTTAACGTTGCTTCTCCAAAACAGCTTCAGACAGTTCTCTTTGAAGAGCGCAAGCTTAAGGCAACAAAAAAAACAAAAACAGGATATTCAACAGACAGTGCGGCTCTTGAAGAACTTATGGACACAACAGATGATGTTCTTCCCGGCATGATTCTTAATTACAGAAAAATTGCAAAGCTTCAGTCTACTTATGTAGAAACACTTCCGCTTCTTACAGACGCTGCTTCAAGAATTCACACTTCCTTTCTTCAGACAGGAACTGCAACAGGCCGACTCTCTTCCCGCGATCCGAACCTTCAGAATATTCCGGTACGCGACGAAAACGGGCGCAGAATCAGAAGTGCCTTTACAGCAGAAAAAGGAACGGTTTTAATAAGTGCAGACTATTCTCAGATTGAACTTGTAATTCTTGCTCACTTAAGCGGTGATGAAAATTTACGCAATGCATTCATAAACGGAATTGACGTTCATAAATCAACCGCTGCCCTTGTTTACGGAATTTCTCCTGATGAAGTTACCGCAGAACAGAGGCGTTTTGCAAAGACAGTAAACTTCGGCGTTATGTACGGAATGAGTGCTTTCCGACTTGCCTCCGAACTTAAGATTTCCCGCACAGAAGCAAAGGATTTTATTACCCGCTATTTTGAAACTTACTCAGGCGTTAAAAACTTTATTGCACAGACAATCAGGACTGCAGAAGAAAAAGGTTCCGTAGAAACCATAATGGGCCACCGCCGCACAATCCGGGATATCAGCAGTAAAAACAAAAATCTTGCACAGGCAGCCCAGCGCGTAGCAGTCAACACACCAATTCAGGGAAGTGCTGCCGACATCGTAAAAAAAGCGATGATAGACGTAAATGAAGCGCTCGAAAAAAAAGGAAGTCCTGCACGCATGCTTTTACAGGTACACGATGAACTTATTTTTGAATGTCCTGATGATGAAAAAACTGTTGCAGAAACAACCGCACTCATAAGGGAGAAAATGGAGAACGCAGTAAAACTTTCCGTTCCGCTCAGGGTGAGCATAGAAACCGGAAAAAACTGGGGACTCTTCCACTAAAAAATGCAGAAGATTTATTGCATAACAGGTCCGATGGCCGCAGGTAAAAATCTGGCTTCCTCTTTTTTTGAAAAGCACGGCTTTGTATCCGTTGATGCAGACCTTCTGGGGCACAGGGCTGTAGAAATTCAAAAAGAAAAAATACTTGCTGAATTTTCTGATGAAGCCCACAAGCGCGGCATTTTCCTTACGGACGAAAACGGAAACCTTAACCGCAGGGCACTTGGAAGCCTTGTCTTTTCCAGCTCAGAACTTTTAAAAAGACACGAGGCAATCGTTTTTCCCGTAATTGATTCCCTTATTGAACAATTCATCGAAAGCCACAGGGACAGTCCCGTAATCATAAACGCAACGGTGCTTTACAAGGTAAATACAATAAAAAAAGTTAACCGGGTTATTTTTATAGATGCTCCATGGATTTCCAGGCTTTTAAGGGCCAGAAAGCGGGATAAATTAAAAATCTTCCATATAATACAGAGATTTAAGGCACAGAAACATCTTTTTGCTAAATATAAAATTTCAAATGCCGATACTGTAAGAGTATGGAACACCGGCTCTAAAAAGTCTCTTGAAAAAAGACTTGAGAAATACCTTTAGGGTCTGGCCGGAGGGGAATTCGCATGGAACAGAAAAGAACACTTTGGATATTACTTGCTTCAGGAATTTTTCTACTTGTCGTAATCGGCGTAGCTCTTATCTTTTATGCACCTGAAGAAAAAAAAGCAAAAACTGCCTCACATCCGGAAGGAAACACTTCCATTCTTGTAGAACCGGAGCCAGGCTTATCGGAGCCGTACCGTTCACTCTTCGACAATACGGAAGCAGATACTTCTGAAGCAGACAATGAATGGTTTACAGATGATGAACCTGTTGTTTCTTACATAGAAAAATTCGAAAACACCGAAGAAGAAACTCACGAAGAAGAAACTGCTCCTGTTTCAGAAGAACCGAAAGAAAACTTACCTGTATATACTTCAGAAGAAACGGATGGAATTACAACTATAGAGATCACATCAAGTCCTGTAACACCAAAGAGCGAAGCTGCAAGAAAGGCAATAAGCATCGTTACGGAAAGAAAAAAAGCAGAGGAAGAAAAATCAGTAAGAAACTTCATAAAAGAATCTGCATCAAATTCATCCGGCGAAAATAAAAACGAAAAAACTTACGCTTCAGAAGAAAAAACAGAAAGCAGAAAGTCATCCGCTGCAAAAACATCTTCTGCAGTAGAAAAGGAAACAGAAAAGAAGACTTCACGCGCAGAAACAGCATCAGTAACAAAATATGAACCTGTTTCTGCATCAGGAACTTCTGGTTCTGCAAAAACTTCATCTTCAAAAGCTTCTTCAAAAACTGCTGAACGTGAAAAAGAAAAAGAACCGGACCGCTTCTGGATTCAGACAGGCTCTTTTGAAAGCCGCAAAAAAGCTGATGAAGCAAGAAGCATTCTTACGGAAGCAGGATATCAGTGCGAAGTATTTACATTCAGAAATGATAAGGGTATTCTCTTCTTCCGCGTACGTGTCGGACCTTACACAACAAAAGCAGAAGCAGATTTCTGGAAAAAGGACATAAGTTCAAAGCTGGAAAGCTTTAAGAGCACACAGTCCTACATTACAAACAGCACAGTAAGAAAATAATGAAAAAGACAAATGCAATGCGTATTCTTGACGGCCTTAAAATTCCTTATGAGGCCAAAGAATACGATGATGACGGTGAACATAAACTGGAAAAAGGCGCTGCAGAAAAAACGGCAGAAAAGCTCGGCATTCCACCCGAAAGCGTATTTAAAACAATAGTGATGAAGACAGAATCAAAAGAAGTTATTGTATTCTGTCAGAACGCTCTTCATGAAATAAGCCTTAAAAAAGCAAGGGCTGCGTCCGGCGCAAAAGAAGTTACACCCGTTAAACAGGACGAACTTCTTCCGCTTACCGGTTATGTACGAGGCGGCTGCTCTCCTTTAGGAATGAAAAGAAAGTTCAGGACATTCATTGACCAGAGTGCACTTACACAGGAAAAAATCCATGTAAGTGCCGGAGTCCGCGGCATTCAGCTTTGCATAAAACCGCAGGACTTGATTAAAGCTGCAGATGCAGTCGTTGCAGATCTGGAAGGCTCTGAGCTTTAACCGGCCTCAGCTTTAATATTACTTAGACTCCATCGTATAAACGCCGTCCCACACAGCAGGAACGCCTTCGTTAATAAATTTCTTGCAGCGTTCAATAAATACAAAGGATGATTCATCCTCCGGGAAAATCATCGAAGCTTCATTAAAGAAAGACATTGCCTTTAAGAGATCCGAAACATCCTTTTTAACTTCCGGTGTGTCACGGCCTTTAAGATACCAGTCCATTCCTTCGTTAAAGATTTCGGCAGCTTTTATCTGTGCATCGGAAAGCTCTTCGCGTAATCCAAGGACATTAAAAATCTGAACCGGTTTATTTACATTGATAACCCGTACACAGTCAAATTTACGTGCAACAAGAAGACCTCTATTTTCTCCCGAATCTGCTTTTTCCCAGGTACTTCCGCTTACCATTATCCATGAGCCGTAAGCCTTGTTTGTTCCTTCAAGACGGCTTGCAAG
>JAGABO010000012.1 GCA_017614655.1 Treponema sp.
AAGAAGGATAAAGATAATTCTTATCAAGGATATTCAGGTTCGTATCTGTGATGTTTTCCTTATGTATGATGAAACTCATTCTTCTGCTCAGGAAGATTACCTTATGGGAAGCCGGAGAACTTTTAAGGTTGGCGTTAATGATATTGCGCACTGGGCAGGAATTCCCGTTTCAAAGGCAGATGAGGAACTCGAAAGACTTGCAGAGAGAAACAAAATTCAGGTTTTTGATGACTACATCAATGTAATGAATATTCATGATATCAAGCGTATCGTTGATGCTTATTACAACAATCTTGACGCAAAGCTAAAATAAATATATTCTCTAGTAACGTTTTTTTGCCAACATAGCTCAGTCGGTAGAGCAGCTGATTCGTAATCAGCAGGTCAACAGTTCGATTCTGTTTGTTGGCTCAATATAGGGTAGTTATTGCACAAACAGAATCGAACTGTACCAGTTCCACGACCGTACGCCCCTGCTACGGTCGTGTGTTTGTTGGCTTTCTTTATTTTAAAGTAACTGCAGTAAATTGTTGTGTTCTGTTTTCTAATAAAAGCACCGAGTTTTTGCCTGTCAAAAACTCGCAAACTTGCGCAGCAAGTTAACAGTTCCACGACCGCACGCACCTGCTACGGTCGTGTGTTTGTTGGCTTTTTTTATTTTAAATATAAGTTTTTTTGTAATTTCTGCTGTTTCACATCAAATATTAAGATGTGAGAATCCTTTTAATATTTTTAATTGCCCTGCTTCCTTCTCTTCTTTATTCAGAAGGAATGCCGTCTGTTGTTTTTAATTCTGACGTTTTATTTAAGGTTCAGGATGAAAATGCCTTTAAGTACAATGCCGGACTTAAAGTAATTGCTCCGGATTTTTCTGCCTGTGCTGCGTTCGGAATAAACTCTGTTTCCTTTTCTGAGGCGTCCTCCCTTAGTGCAGGAAAGTTTCTTGAACTTCAGAAAAAAACTTACGGAATAAAAGCGCACTTTAGAAGCAGTGTACTTTCTTCGGATCTGGAAGTTCTTGCAGGTACCCTCTGCTACTCCGGTTCCGTGTCACGCTTAAAAAATCCTGGGCTTTCTTCGGGGCAGAATGCACTTTCTTTTCTGGTTTTTCCATCCTCCGGTTTTAATCCGTCGCTTCCGTCGTTTTCTTCATCAGAAAAACCTCTTTCTTTTTCTGCACTTTATAAAAGCGGCAATGCTTTTATTCCTGAACTTCAGGTTTACTTAAATCAAAACGGAGAGTTTGTTTTTTCTTCCGTAAGCAATCTTCCTTTTTGTGGAATCTCGTTTTCTTTTACAGGCGGAATCTTTAAGCACGGCTTTACAAAAGAAAATTCTTCATGGAAACTTGACCGGCCTTTTTATAGGGAAGACTATTTTCTTTCTTTTGAATCCCGGTTGTCCCTGTCTTTAGAAAAACTGCGCATGTGCCTGATTAACGGTTTTAGTGAACAGCCTTCCGGTAAGATTAACGGGTGGACAAGATTGTATACTTCTGTTTATGCAGGTCCATTAGTTTTAGATGCAGCAGCCTTTTACTGTCCAGACCTTACAGTGTGTGCAGACGGCTCTCTTCTTGAACCTGCACTTCAGTTTATGTTAAATCCGAAGGTTTCGTTTGATATACCTTGCGGAACCTTATCGGGCGGAATGATTTTTTTTACTGATTTTGTAAGCTCAGAAAAAAATGCCGCAGCTGAACCGGAAGTTTTAAACTTAAAAACTGCTGTAAGATTTCAGAAAAAAAATCTTCTTCTTTCTTTATATGCTGCATACAAAAATAATTTTTTTGCCGGTGAGGAAATCAAATCTGCAAAATTTTCTTTAAGCCGTTCATTTAAAAAGATAAAGCCTTCGCTGAGTGTTTCTGTAAAAGAAGAGAAAAAAAGAAAAATATTTTCTGCATCAGTTTCTGCATTGTTTAAAAGCTTACCGTTGAATCAGCTTTCCCTAAATTTAGAAAACGAACGGGAAGAAACAAAACTGTCCGCGTCACTTCTCTTTACCGGCGGCAGCAGGAGCCTCAGATGGAACGCAAAGTTCTCGGCAGAAATAAAGTAAAAAAAAACGGTATGAAAAACAGTTTTCTTTGCAGCTGTTTTTCATGCCGGGATTTTTTTTTTACAACAGAACGTGATATAATCTGCGCATGCATCCTGTTAAAAGTTTTTGTTTGCATTATATCCTGCAGTTTATATTCCTGCTTCTGTTTTTTTCGTGCAGGTCCATTGCAGTTCCTGAGTATTCGTATTCCATGCATGACGGAAAAAAATCAAAACTCCGCATTGTTCAGATTTCTGATTTTCACAGTAACGATTACGGAGAGCACTGCGAAAAAATTGTAAATAAGGTAAGGGAACTTTCTCCGGATGTAATTTTTCTTACGGGGGATATTTTTGATTTTGACAGGCCGCAGAATAAATCCGTTCAGAATGTTAAGGAACTTCTTAACGGAATAAAAGAGCTGTGTCCGTTTTATTATGTAAGCGGAAATCATGAATATTACACAAATCATAATGATGAATATTCTTTCCTTATAGAAGAATACGGCGGGGTAGTGCTAAAAAATACTGCAGCACTTTTTATTACGGAAAGCGGTAATGTAATTGTTGCCGGAGTTGATGATCCGTTTGCAGATATTGACGGAGAGAGCCGAGATAAAGCACTGGATGACCGCGCTTCCTATAAAAAACGACTTCTGCTTGTAAAAGAAAAAGCGGAACTTCTTAAAAACGAAGATACGCTTTTTACTGTTTTACTTGCACATCGTCCTGAATACGCAGAGGACTATGCTGAACTTGGCTTTGATTTTGTTTTTTCAGGCCATGCCCACGGAGGACAGTGGCGCTTTCCCGGAATAAACGGGCTCTATGCTCCCAATCAGGGAATGTTTCCTGAGTATGCAGGCGGTCAGTATGAACTTAAGAAAGACGGTTCAGAAACTGTCATGATTGTAAGCCGCGGCCTTTCGTATCAGAGTCCGCGCATTCCGCGTATAATGAACAGCCCGGAAATCGTTGTTGTTGATGTAAATCCATAAAAGGCATAAAATACCGTACTGGAGATTATCAAAATGAATATTTATTTTATAAGGCACGGGGAGCCGGATTACGACACGGATTCCCTTACAGAAAACGGACATAAACAGGCTGCCATTCTTGCAGAAAGAGTTAAGGATTTTCCTATTGATGAATTTTTTCATTCACCGATGGGTCGCGCTCGTCAGACAGCAGAATACTGCAACAAATATTTCGGCTACAAGATGACGGAGCTTCCCTGGATTAAAGAAATTGAATGGGGTGATCTTTCGGGAGATGCCTATTCTTCTGACGGACCGTGGTGTATTGCAGAAGACATGATTAAAAATGAACACGCATATCCGAAGGGAGATGACTGGAAAAAGGAACCGCGCCTTTTAGAAGACAGGCTTGTCGGAGATATAGAAAACCGTATTAAAGCTTTTGACAGTTTTCTTTCCGGTTACGGTTACGAAAGGGAAGGTCAGCTTTACCGCATTACAAAGGAAAATAAAAGCAGCATTGCATTTTTCTGTCACGGCGGATTAACAAGTGCACTGGTTTCTCATCTTTTAAATATTCCGTTCTGGAGCTTTATCGTACATTTTCCTATGGAAATGACGGGCATTACAAAGCTTTGCATAAGCGGAAAGCCGGGAACCTATGCTGCAGCAGAAGCAGACTTCATCAACAGTTATACTCATCTTGGAACTTCGATGCTTAACGGATAAATTTTGACTTGTGATTAAAATTTGAGTATTTTATTAAGGAATGATTACGGGTGCAAAAAATGCGCCTTTATAAAAGAGGAAAACTATGGCTAAAAAATTAACACCGATGACTCTTCTCTGCGGTTATCTTGGAGCAGGAAAAACAACCCTCATGAATAAGGTCCTTACGAATCAGCAGGGATACAAGGTTGCAGTTATCGTAAATGATATCGGCGAAGTAAATGTTGATGCAAAATTGATTGCAGACGGCGCAAAAATTACTGATACAAGTTCAATCGTTCCGCTTACAAACGGATGTATCTGCTGTACCTTAAAAAGTCAGCTTGCCCAGAATATCGAAAACCTTATTAAGAGCGGAAAGTTTGACTACATTATGATCGAAGCAAGCGGTGTCTGTGAACCTATGCCGATTGCCCAGGAACTTGAACTCATTAAAAACGGAAAACTCGACAATGTTGTAGGTGTTGTTGATGCAGCCCGTCTTGTTGATGAATTTGCCGGCGGTGACAGGCTCCTTAAGAAAGATACGATGGGCGAAGAAGATATCGAAAGCCTTCTTGTTCAGCAGATCGAATTCTGTTCTACCCTCATCATCAACAAAAAGGATCTTGTTACGGAAGATGAATTTAAGAAGGTTCGCAAGGTAATCGAAGTTCTTCATCCCGGTGTAAAAGTTATCGAAACAAGTCATGGTGACGTTGACGTTAAAGACGTCCTCGAAACCGGAAGCTTTGACTTCGAAAAGGTTTATGCTTCTGCAGGCTGGTGCCAGAAACTCGAAGCCGGAGAAGATGACGACGACGATGAAGATGAGGTTTCGACAGGCTCAACCACCGGTGAACACGAGCATCATCATGAGCACGATGAGCATAATCCTGAACACGGAGAAGAAGGACATCACTGCGACGAACACTGTGAGCATCATCATGACCACGATGAAGAAGAACATGAAGGACATCATCACCATCATCATCATGAGCACAGGCACGAAGGCGAAAGCGAAGATGAATACGGAATCGGAACTTTTATCTACTTCAGGAGAAAGCCGTTTGACCGCCAGAAGCTGGATGAGTTTGCCGATAAATGGCCGCGCAACATCATCCGCTGCAAGGGCCTTATGTGGTTTTCTGATGAACCGGAGATGGCCTGGGTTTTTGAAACTTCCGGACGCCAAATTCAGGCAGGATATTCCGGTCAGTGGGTTGCTGCCTGTCCGCCGGATGAACAGAAAAAGATTCTTTCAGCAAATCCGCAGATTCAGGCTGAATGGGATTCAGAAGTCGGAGACCGCATGATTAAGCTGTGCATAATCGGACAGAATCTGGACAAAAAAGAAATCTCAAAACAGCTTGACGCCTGTTTAGCTTAATAACAGTATTTTTACATTTAAAAAAACAGAATTCTGTGTTATAATAGTGGCATGGGTTTTTTGCAGCTGCACCAGACAGATCTGATGCTTATACTGAGCGGAATCTGTGCCATTTTAGTTCTCTTTATCCTCGTAACAAAAGGACTTTCTACACGAAGAAAGAGTGCGCTCATCATTATGGAGTCGAGTGCTTCGCTGCTGCTTTTTTTTGACCGTTATGCATACATATACCGCGGAGACCCGTCCGAAATTGCCTGGTGGATGGTCAGGATAAGTAATTTCTGTGTTTATTTTTTCAGCCTTTCCGTACTTTTTTCTTTCAATATATATCTTCATGACCTTTACTGTAACGAGTTCGGCGGAAAAAGGACTTCAAAGCGCCTTATTGCTTCCCACACGCTGTATTTAATAGGAGTTATTCTTGTAATTGTTTCTCAGTTTACGGGAATGTATTATACGTTTGATGAATTGAATTATTACCATAGAAGTTATGCTTTCATGTTATGCTACCTGATTCCCTTTATTGTAATAATGCTTCAGTTTTCGTTTGTCATTCAGTATAACAGTAAACTCAGTAACAGTTTAAGAATCCCGCTTATTCTTTTTTCGACGATGCCTGTAGGAGCAACCCTGGCTCAGATTTTTATGTACGGCTATTCCCTTACAAACATTACGCTTGTAATTGACGTTGTTATGCTCTACATCTTTACGATTATTTACAGAAACAGAACTCTGGAAATGGCCGATAAGCGTGAGCTGATTCTCCTGCGTAATGAACAGAAAACAATGCGCATTATTTTTGAACAGACGGCAGAAGCTCTTGCAAACGCAATAGATGCCAAGGATAAATATACGCACGGTCATTCAACCAGAGTTGCAGAATATTCAAGAAAGATTGCGATTCTTTCTGGATTAAATGAACGTGAATGTGATGAAGTTTACTTTGCAGCCCTCCTTCATGATGTTGGAAAAATCGGCGTTCCTGACAACATCATCAACAAGGAAGGCCGCCTCACTGATGATGAATTTTCGGAAATCAAGAAGCACCCTGTAATCGGCCGGCAGATTCTTTCGAGCATCAACAGGTCTCCGTACCTCAGCATAGGTGCAAATTTTCATCATGAACGCTTTGACGGAAGGGGATACCCCAGCGGCTTAAAGGGAAACGACATTCCTTCAATTGCAAGAATTATTGCCGTTGCCGATGCATACGATGCAATGACTTCAAGACGAAGCTACCGTGATCCTCTTCCTCAGGTTAAGGTCCGCGAAGAAATCGTAAAGGGCATGGAAACTCAGTTTGATCCGTCTTATGCAAGAGTAATGCTGTCTTTAATAGATAATGATACAAGTTATGTAATGAAGGAAACGAGCGAGGTAAAAGAACTTGCCGGAAAAAACAGTCTTACCTGCCGCGAGTACCGTTCTGTTGCATCCGAAGGAATTCTGATTCAGGATCATATCGTAAAAATACGGCTCTTTTCGAATCCTCTTGGAAAAGATAATTCAGAAAACAGTATCCCGTCTTTTGTTCTTTTTGATTCACTTGACTGCCGTATTCATGATTCTGAAAAACGTCAGAAAGAAATGAATTATTTTGAATACGGAGAGCTTTCTTTTGACGGAGACTATAACTTCCCTGCCATGAGAAATGTCGTTCTTAATGTTCTTGAAGAGGATTCAAAAAAAGGAACTGATGTTTCATCCGGAATATGCTATGAAATAGAAGCTGTTCGTGTCTCTGATCATCTTTCCATAAGAATTGATAATGGTCTAAGAATACTTAATTTTATATGCGCCCTTCCGGACAGTACCCGCTATGTTTATCTTGCCCTTACGGGAGAAAACTGCTTCTTAAGCGGAGTTCAGATTTCTAAAGAAGAAAATCCTGTTAAAGGAGATTTTATTCCGCGTATTGCAGAAAAAATCAGTTTTATTGACGCTCCTGCCGGTGATATTCCGAATGTTCAGATTGACGGCTGGATGGCTTCTTATACGGAAGGTGTTCCTCTGGAAAACTCTCTGGAGCTTACTTTCCATTCAAAAAGCCTTCCTACAGCAAACCTTATATGGCACTGTCCTTTTGTCTGCATTTATTCTTCGGAAGACGGAAATGTAGACGGAAAGGATTACCAGCGTTTTGTTCTTCTTCGCTTTGACGGAGAAAACTGGAACTCTGATTCTTCTGCAGAAAATACGATTTACGTAAACAAAAGTTACGGCTTTACAACCTGGGATGCATGGAAGGAACTTAACAAAAACGGCATGGACTGTACCGTAAGTATTGTCAGAAAAGGAAACGTAATTACCGTGTTTACGGAAAACGGCGGTATTTCCATAAGATGCAAGACGGTAATAAAAAGTGAAGTTTCAAAAGTATACGTTGCACTCACGGGAGACCAGGTAGCACTCACCGGCATTAAAATAAGCAGCACATAAATCAAAACACATAATGCTACCAGAAAATATTTAGTTGCCGGAACCGCTCGATATCGTCGCTACACGCATTTTTCCGCATGGAAACTTTTCAAGTTTGTCGCTTTGCGACAGCGGAAAAATGAGTGTTTCCGTCAACTGAATATTTTCTTCCCGCATTATATGTTTTGATTTGGCAGAAATTTAATTCAGAAACAATAACAGCAGAGAAAGTGTGCGAAGAAACTATGTATGCACTTGAAAATAAAAGTGAAAAAAATGGCGAGAGGGTGCGGACTGTGGGGCAAAAAAACTCTGTTTGCGGATGCCGCAAGAGCGGCATTTTATAAGTTCCATTACCGCAAACAGCGTTTAGCATGCTAGCATGCGGTTTTGAACCACAGTACGCGCCTGGTAGCCATTTTTTTTATCGTGTTTTTACAGTGTTTTTATTGTTGTTGAAACGGGATTGTGTTTTCAATATAATTATACAAATTTTTGTTTTTACGGGAAAAAGAATGAAAGCGATTGAATTAGAAAAAGCGTATAATCCTAAAGATTTTGAAGACCGTCTCTATGACCTTTGGGACTCAAAGGGGTATTTTAAGCCCGCTTCTGATGAATCATCTCCTGTTCATCAGACTTATTTAGAAAAATCAAAGAATGCAGCCGTTTCAAAATATACCGTCGTCATTCCGCCGCCAAACGTAACCGGCGTTCTTCACATGGGACACGGCCTTAATAATACATTACAGGACATTGTTGTCCGCTATCACCGCATGAGGGGCGACAATACCCTCTGGCTTACCGGTACAGACCATGCAGGAATTGCAACTCAGAACGTTGTTGAACGTCAGCTTAAAAAGGAAGGCCTTACCCGCAACGACCTTGGACGCGAAAAGTTTCTTGAACGCACATGGAAGGTTAAGGAAGACCATCACAATATAATCGTAAAGCAGCAGAGAAAGCTCGGAAACTCTACGGACTGGGAACGCGAACGCTTTACCTATGACGAAGGACTTTCTGCTGCCGTTCGTGATGTTTTTGTTACACTTTATGAGCGCGGCCTTATGTACCGCGGAAAGCGTCTCGTAAACTGGTGTCCGCGCTGTGGTACGGCTCTTGCAGATGACGAAGTTGATCATGAAGATACTCAGGGTGCAATGTATCACCTTTATTATGAATATGCAGATGGTTCGGGCCGCATCGAAGTTGCAACAACCCGCCCGGAAACTTTCTTTGGTGATACAGCCGTTGCCGTAAATCCGACCGATGAACGCTATACTTCAATTGTCGGAAAAATGTTAAAGCTTCCTCTTACCGGAAAAGAAATTCCTGTTATTGCAGATGAATATGTAGACAAAGAGTTTGGAACCGGTATGGTAAAAATAACTCCTGCCCATGACCCGAACGACTGGGAAGTTGGTAAGAGACACAACCTGGAAGTAATCAATCTTTTAACTCCGGACGGAAAACTTAACGAAAACGTTCCGGAAAAGTACCGCGGACTTAAGCCGGAAGCAGCCAGTAAGCTTGTAATAGAAGATCTTGAAGCAGCAGGCCTGTACAAGGGCGAAGAAAAAATGGTTCACTCGGTAGGTCACTGCTACCGCTGTAAGACGGTTGTTGAACCTTACTTAAGTGACCAGTGGTTTGTAAAAATGAAGCCTAT
>JAGABO010000094.1 GCA_017614655.1 Treponema sp.
GTATTGACTGCAGACTGAAGCCCGCGGTCAATTATATCTGTAGGATAGCCTGCTGTGTCCGTAGAAGTCAGGCCTTCCATGCTCAGAGGAGTTAAGCCCGTAAGATGAATTGATTTTGCATTGTTGCCCGTAACATCGTAAATTTTACTCTCGCCGTATTGTGCATTAGTTCCGCTTGTTTCTGAGGGAATACCCGTAACAGTTCCCGAAACATATATCGTCCAGTTTACGTTTGTGTTACCGTATTCAATCATTTTAAGTGAAGCCTGATTCAGGGTTTTTAATGCAGTTTCCAGTGAGCGGCCGTCATTTGCATCGTTTCCGTCTGCAGAAATGTAAAGGGTCATTTCGATTTCTTCTATCGGGTCCGGGGGATTATCCGGGTCGTGAGGTTCGGGAGAATCAATTTTTTTAAGTGTTACTTTAAGTTCGTTTAAACCTTCTTTTAAGGTTATTTTATCTGACTGTCCCGTGTACAGAAGCTGTTCCGTGTCTGCGGCTGATGTTTCTGTGAGCGGGCCGTCCGATGTAAGGGGGTCATCTGCAGGAAGATCCATTTTTACGTAAACAGAGACTTCTGCATAAACGGTTTCTCCGACAGGTACGTCTTCAAAAACAGCTTCTACGGGACCTTCCGAAAACCATACGGTCTGTTCGCTGCTGTAAGAGCCTTTAAGTTCTACTATAAGTTTAAATTGATTTTCGTTGTCTCCGTTTCGTGCACTGTTTACAATTTTCTGAACCGCAGTTGAATCAAGTTTAAGGCATACTGAATTTTTTGTGCCGAAGTCCGTACAGCCTGCTGCAAATAAGAGGCAGAAAAGGGCAGCCGGTTTAAAAAAAAGAAAAAGCTTTCTGAATAATCCCTGCATATTAAACTCCTTCCTCGTATGATAAAAAACTATCCTTTAAATTATAGTATAGAAAGCACAAAATTCAAGGAAGAAGTAAAACAGAAGCTTTGGGTTTTATTTTCTGAATATCTGCATGTAGTCTGTGCGGGTGACGGCCTGGACGATTTTCTGCCGCAGCTGACCTCCGCCTTCCATGCCCTTACTGTAGGCGCAGAACTTTTTTCTCATCTGAAGACACGCCGATTTTTCACCGAACTGTTCTATATTAAGATCCAGTTCCCTAAAACCTGCCTGTATGCGCTCTTCAAAGGTTTCGCTTTCGTATTTTCCTTCGGTAAGGAACTGCTTTGTACGCTTAAACAGAAACGGGTCTCCCATTGCACCGCGGGCAAACATTACGGCATCAACTTTAGTTTCTTCGAGCATCTGTTTTGCGGTTTCAGGAGTGTTTGCGTCTCCGCTTCCAAAAACGGGGATTCTTCCGGCAATAAAATCAACAAGAGCAGCAAGAGCCTTCCAGTCCGAGTGGCCCGCGTACCCCTGTGCTTTTGTACGTGCGTGCATGGTGATTGCATCAGCGCCGGCATCTAAGGCAGCCTGAGCACATTCTTTCCAGGTAATATGCTCCGAATCCCATCCGCTTCTGATTTTTACCGTCACGGGCACGTTTTTTAAGCCGTGTTCCTTTGTATATAGAAGGGAAGCTTCTTTTACAGCCTTTACTATTGAATAAAGCCGTTCCGGTTCTTTTGTGAGCATGCTGCCTGCACCGCTTTTGATGATTTTTGGTACCGGACAGCCGCCGTTTATGTCGATTATGTCACAGCCGGTTTTTTCCAGAACAAGCGGAACTGCCCTGGCCATGACATCTGCATTTCCTCCGAAAATCTGAACTGCATAGTGTTTTTCTGCAGGAGAACGGAGCATAAGGTCTTCTGTTTTTTCTGAACCGCGCGTTAAGGCTTCGGCACTGACCATTTCTGTGGTACAGAGCGAAGCGCCGCATTCAGTGCATAAAGTGCGGAACGCCCTGTCCGAATAACCGGCAATGGGCGCAAGAAAGAGGTTTCCGCTAAGCTCTACGTTCCCGATTTTTACGGGGTGGTACAGGTTCATTCAGGGAGATTAAAGATTTTACAGCTGTTTTTCCAGAGCTGTTCTGCCAGAGGTTCAAGCTCCATTTCCAGCATGTCTGCAAGGAAGCGTGCCGTAGACGGAAGCATAGCCGGCATTGTACGCTTTTTTTCACGGAATTCTGCCGGAATCATGAACGGGCTTTCTGTTTCGATAAGCATGCGGTCTACCGGAATATTCAGAACTGTCTCATGAAGGTTGCGTGCATTGCGGTAAGTGAGGTTTCCTGCAAACGAGAAGTATACGTTCAGTCCTGCATCAAGACACATTGCTGCGTATTTGGCATCTTCGCTGTAGCAGTGGAAAATGGCGCCTTTTGAAGGAATCCTGTCCTTAAGGATTTCGAAGATGTCTTTTCCTGCCTCGCGGTTGTGGATGATTACCGGAAGGTTGAATTTCTGGGCAAGTTCAAGCTGGGTAATAAAGAGCTCAATCTGACTGCGTTTGTCGCCGTACTGCTTAAAATAGTCAAGGCCGGTTTCTCCGATTGCAACAACATTCGGAAGGGAAACGCTTTCTTCTATTGTTTTAACCCAGTCTTTTCCCGGATTAGTAACTTCTGAAGGGCCGACTCCCACTGCATGATAAATTCCGGGGCGAGACTTAAGGATATCATACTCCTTTTTAAAATCATGAAGTGAGTTGTTTATGCTTACAATACGGGTAACTCCAGCCTGTTTTGCCTGCTGAATTACACGAAATTGCTCTATAGGATCGTCATAAATAAGGCCGACGTGGGCATGAGTATCAAAAAACTGCATGGCTTTTTCCTTTAAATTGATATAAAACGCTATGAACGGGTATTGTACGCTAAAGAAGCCTTTTCCTGTTCAAGATTTAGTAATTTTATACCGATAATATACTTGGAATTCTGTATCCTGTCAAATTTAAAGTTTACAGAAATTATAGACGGCTTTGATTGATTTTATATTGCTTGTGTGGTAAAATACGGGGTATTATCCACAGGGAGATTTCTTTTGGCACGTACTAGGAAATATAGAAAGGCAGATAACTCACTCGGTGCACGCGTAAGGAACTTTTTTGCATCTGTTTCTCGCGGAACGGGCCGTTTTTTCGTGCGCATCTTCAAGGTCTTTGACGAAAAGCTCACGGTAATGATTGTGCCGCATTCCCAGGGAAAGGTTATCAATATCCAGACAAATGTCTTTGCAATGTTCCTTGGAGTTATAGTTGTAAGCGGAATCATCGGATCATTCATCTATTTTAATAGAAAGAATCTTACTGCAGCAACGGAAATAAGCCGCCTTCGCGAAGAAAACCGCGAAACTCTTGCCAGCCTTGATGAACTTCGTGACGAAACAAACAATCTTCTTCCTACGGCAAGGCGCTTCCAGAATTCATTAAGCAAATCACTTTCGATGCTTGGTATAAGCCAGAGCAGCAATGTTCCGAAAACTACTGCAAAGAATTCAGATTTGTCTTCACTCTTCGATACACAGAACATTACTTCGGGCTCGCTTAAAGAAACTACAGACATTAAGCAGCTTACTTCATATCTCGAGAATGCGATTCAGCCTGTAGAACAGATCGGAAAAATGCTGGAAAACCAGAATTCGCTTTTTGCGGATATTCCTAACATCTGGCCTGTTAAAAACGGAATCGGACATATCTCTATGGAATTCGGACAGTGTATTCACCCGATTACGAACCAGTGGTACATTCACAAGGGACTGGACTTTTCTACATGGAGGTCCGGTGATCCTGTAGTTGCTACTGCAAACGGTCAGGTTGTTACTGTCGGATACAACGACGACTTCGGAAACTACGTCATCATAAAGCACAAGCACGGTATTTATACCCGCTATGCACACTTTGCAACAACCCGTGTTCATAAGGGAGATACCGTTACTCAGGGACAGGTAATCGGTACAATCGGAAGTACTGGTGTTGCAACTGGTCCTCACCTTCATTACGAAGTTCATATCGGTTCTGACGTAGTTGATCCTGCAAAGTATATCAACATAAAGTAAGATGGCAGTTTTTAACGACGACATTTCCATAAACTCATTAATCGGGGTCGGTTCTTCAATCAAGGGTAACATAAAAATAAACGGCTTTACCCGCATAGACGGAGATCTTGACGGCAATATCGAAACAAGCGGCAAGGTGATTGTCGGAGAAAAAGCCCGTATCCGCGGTAATATTACGGCTCGGGCTGTTACTGTCGGTGGAATAGTAAGGGGCGACATAGTTGGTTCAGACTGTGTTCATCTTCTTTCTACAAGTGCGGTAATCGGTAATGTTCAGACACACAGACTTATTGCAGACGATAATGTAATACTTCACGGGCACTGCATTTCGCTTTCGGATGAAACTTCCTACAAGAATTCGGTTTCTGAATGGCAGAACACGGAAGACATCACTTCTAAATCAATCAGGGTATAGCGATGGAAATAGATACCCATTATCTTGCCGCAAGTCAGGCAGCTGCTACTCAGATGGCAGACCTTCAGTCAAAAAAGAATCAGAAGGCAGCCGGTACGGAAAAGATAAAGGGCAAATCTTTTTTTTCATCAGTGGAAAAAGCGCACATAGAAAATCAGCTCGTTCAGGAAGGACTTCCGCCGGAAATTGCCGGAATGGATACGGAAGATGCTGCTGTTTTTCTTAAGGATGCTGCCGATATTGCCGCAGATGAATTAAAGGACACCCCGCTTCCCGAGAACTATACGAACTATAAAAAGAAAGTGTCGCAGTTTCTTAAGTTCATGGTTAAGAATAACTTTGATGTTACAAGCCGCAACAGGAAGCGCTCCAGAAGCGGAAAGCAGCTTGAACCCCATAAACAGATTCAGATTATAAATGAAAAACTTGACGAACTTGCCCAGTGGTTTCTTTCGTCCCATAAGGAGCCTTTTAAAATGCTCAGCAAGCTGGAAGAAATTCAGGGTTTGATTGTTGATTTAATGGCAGTCTAGATTTATTCTATTAGGAAGAGGTTTTAAATGTCTGATATTTTTGAACAGGATATAGATTTAGAAAATGAAGATCTTTCTTCTCTTGAAGATGATAACGTCATAGAAGAAAACGAAGGTGATTTTGTTTTTCCGGAGGTTCTCTATAAGCTTCGTCTTGCGTATTCCTGTGAAGGAATCTATGCAACAGTACCGGGAAAAATGAAGCTTAACTTTGGTGACTGTGTAATCATTCCTACAAGATACGGTCTGGACCTTGCAAAAAATCTCGGGCGCTGTAAAAGTCCTGTTGGAATAAAGCCGTCCGATATTGTAGAAGTTGCCCGCATTGCAACAAAAGAAGACTTAAAAAAGGCAGAAGATCTTGTTCAGAAAGAAAAAGATGCCTTCGTAACTTTTAAGGAGAAGGTTGCCTATCATCATCTGGACATGAAGCTTATTTCGGTTCACTTTCTTGTGGGTGAACAGAAGGCTCTCTTCTTTTTCTCCAGCGATAACCGTGTAGACTTCAGGGAACTTGTTAAAGACCTTGTTTCTGTATTCAAGATGCGAATCGAACTTCGTCAGATAGGCGTGCGTGATGAAAGCCGTATAACCGGCGGGCTTGGAGTATGCGGACGTCCTTACTGCTGTCATAGTGTAAGCGACCGTCTTCGTCCTGTAAGCATCCGCATGGCAAAGGATCAGAACCTAAGCCTTAATTCAATGAAGATAAGCGGCCAGTGCGGAAGACTTCTGTGCTGTCTTAGTTATGAATACGACTGGTATTCAGAAGCAAGAAAAAGCCTTCCGAATGAAGGGGTACGGCTTTTTTATGACGGGACAAATTTCCGTGTTACAGAAATAAATCCGATTACTTCGATGATAAAAATGTCCGGAGAGGACGGCCGCCTTTTGGAAGTTAATGCAAAACGTTTTTATAAAGACGGGGGCCATTGGAAAATACGATAATGTATACGCGAGAGATTTTAAGTCAGCCTGGAGCATTTGTAAAAGACAGAAAACCGGTATTCGGTACTTTTGCCGGTCATCCTTCCAGACTCGACATACGCGGTGTTGAACGCGCATATTTTAATTTTCCGCTTCCCCTTATCCTTAATAACATAAGGATTAAAAGCCGCCTTTCGTTTTATTTTTCCTGCTGTGAATATATCGGGCAGATTGGTTTTTATGATGCAAAGGTTTTTGGCTTTGTAGAAGTTGTTTTCTGGAATAAAGAAACGGGACAGAAGTTCGTATACAAGTCTTTTATGGGACCAAGAAAGCGTTTTGTCCCTCACAGTCTGGAAAAGGCTGCAACTGCATGCTATAAAAAGCGCCGCTACATCCGCATAAGCTATGACAGGAGCAGGAACCGTCTTGCAGTAGTAATGCGCCTTAAAGGTGACTCTGTTCGTCCTTCGGTAAAGGCAGTCCTTTTTTCTGATTTTGGCGGAACCGCAGAAATAACTTCGGTTCTTCCTTCTCCTACAATGAGGCGATGTTCTGCAAGATACAATGCGGCTTTCCGTTTAAGGGGAGCAATTACGCTGGAAAGCAGGGACGGTACGGTAAAAAAATCAGAAGAAACGGAAGGAATTTCTTTCTTTGACATGAACCGCACTTACATGAAGTTCCGTTCTCATGGTAAAATAATAACTGCATTCGGAACTGCGGGCGGAAAGCCTGTTGCGTTCAGGATTGCAACTATTTCGCAGGATGCCGTCAATGCAGAGAAATACAACGGCAACATAATGTTTTATGACGGGAAGGTAACACCGCTTCCTCCTGTTTTAATAACGCATCCCTACGGAATAAATGAAACATGGGTTATTCAGGATACGGAAGGAATGGTAGATTTAACATTTTTACCCGTTTCTGATAACATCAATAAAGTAAGCATAATGGTACTGCGCACCGTTTACCATACCATCTACGGCAATTTTGAAGGAACCCTTTTGACCTCCGAAGGAACGAAGGTTTCATTTAAGGCTCTTTCCGGAATTGCACAAAATTATATCATTAGACTGTGAGAGGTTCCTATGGCAGAAGAATTTAAGTCGTCAAAAACCCTTGAACCCGGAACGCTTGATAAAATCAGGCAGAACATTGGGCCCCTTGATCCGAACGAAGCTCTGGTAATGTCAAAAAAGCTTGGCGGTGAAATTCTTAAGGAAAAACCTGCTCCTGTGGATGAATCAAAAATGCCGCGCAGAAGAGTGCATAACGAAGTAATAAGGGCAACCGGACGTTCATCATCAGATATTTCTGCTAAAAGTGCCTCTTTATCATCAACGACAAACATAAAGAACATGGGCTCGGTCAGTCAGCTTGTGGCATCGCCTTCATCAGCAAAAAGAAAAAAAACAGATGAGGATCTTCCGGCACTTACAGCCCGAGACCTTAAGATGATAGACCGCCTTATGATGTCCGAAGAATATGATATAAAACCAAACTTCGGCCTGTTCAACATGTTCTTTAGAATGTCGCAGAAAAACCGCGAGAAAGTCACAAAGAAGTTCGGCGAATATACAGTTAAGATGCACGTTGAACACATGCAGGCATTCATAAGCACGGTAAAGAGCTTCATTCAGCTTGCGCCGGATTCATATAAGAGCAAGATTGCAACGGAGACGGACCTTAAGTTCAAGTTCCTGCGTACAATCGGAAAGTGGACCATGCGCGACATAAAGGTTCTTGCGCTTGACGTTCAGAATACGGCCGACAATCTTACAGTTGCAATGCTTATTCCTTTTGTACGTGCTGTTTATCATGAACTGATTACGATTTACTACATCGGCGAACAGCAGATTCCGGCACTCATTAAGGAAGTTTACAACGATATAACCCTCTATCCAGATGTAGATAAAAACAAAATGCAGATTCTTGCAAAGCAGGGTATTACAGAGTGGATTTACATTTACAATCAGATTATTAAAGGCATGTATCCGCTTCTTATGAGAATGTGCACTAATGAGTATGTTGAATTTCCACGCTTTTTTACTTCACAGATTGCCAATATTCTGCAGTTTGTAAATCATACTAAATTTGATCTTCTGCTTCCGGAAAAAAATAAAAAGAA
>JAGABO010000095.1 GCA_017614655.1 Treponema sp.
AATTTAAAGGCGACTACTCTAAGCAGGACGTAAGCGAAATTGAACGCTATGTTTCTACGAGTGTAGAAGCTTCTTCCTTAAGCGCAGGAAACTATGACGTTTACCTTAAGGTCTGCGACATCACCGGAAACTCTTTAACAGACGGAAAGCACGCCATCCGATTTGCAAACGAAGGCATCTGGAATGAAACGCTCAGTGCAAATAAACTGGGTACAATTACAATAGAATAAAACTGCTTTAAATGCAAAAAGAACAGGGCTTTCTGAACAGCATGCATACTGTCCGGAAAGCCCTATTTTTTATTTCTGCCTTACGCTGCTCATACGGCAGGTGCCGTCGGCAAAATGAGCGGCTATAACATAACAGTCACCCGCTTCGATATCCGAAGTATCTTCATAATACATTTTTGGTGTCCGGCTTCCTGAATCAAAGTTCATGCAGCAGTCGTTTATATGACGTTTTTTGTGATTCCATTCGGAAATATCCCAGTTTCTGCAGGTTTCATAAGGAAGCTTAGTTACGTATGTGTTGATGAAAACCGGCTTATCCGAGAGAACCATTACTCCGTTATTTCCGTCAAAGAAAACATCATCTGAAGCCGTACTTTTTTCGCCCGTGTAGAAGTATGACGGATCGCTGTAACCCGTGTTGTAATAATACTCACTGAAAACATTTTCTGAGTAATATTTTCTGCTGACTGTAGTGTCAGTTGCAAAAGTTATAACCTTTACATATTTGTCGGACTGTAAGTCAACAGGATCTGTGTATTCGTATTCATAAAGCGTTTTTCCTCCGGAAGAAGAAACTGATTCCCGCGGAGCTTTTCTTTCGAGAGGCACCGTATCGTTCGATGTACCATCAGGAACTGCTTCTGATATTTTTTTGTAAAGGGTCCATCTGCCGTCAGAGTTCAGCGTGTAAATAAATGTCCAGAAATTTGTCCACCGAATTTCAGAAGGTTCAGCTTTAAGGATAACGGATGCAGTACCGTCCGTTACGCTGAATTTCGGAGGAGTAAAAATATTTACGGTCTGGAAAAGATATGATGTATTGCCTTTATTATCTGAGGCATATACTGTTACGGAATTTTCACCGTCTTCCATGTCCCATACAGGAATTATGTCATAAGTGACTTCTTCCGAAATATCTCTGGTATACTTTTTTCCTTCAAAAACATAATAAATGGATTTTATTCCTGAATCTGAATCCTTGATGCAAAAATTGATAAGATGATCTGGATAAAAATTTCTTCCATTATAAAAAGAATACTGGAAAACATTGTCAAAATCCTGCTGAGTAAATTCCACTACCGGAGGAACTGTATCAGACAAATCTGCATCCTTATGGCTTAGCCGCATATCTGAAGCAGCACTGGACTTGTTGTTTTTTACGCCGTAGACTTTTATATCCATATCATACTTCATGATATTTTTATAATTAAAATCACTGCTTTTAAGCACAAGCGTATCTGAACCTTCAGAAAAAGCGCCGGAAGCATTATATAAATGAATACCGGCTTCAAAGACAACATTAACCTTAACCGCATCATATCCGTAATATAAATCCTGCTCACGGATTTTTACAATAAGGGGATAACAGCCGGGTGTTTCCTTATCTTTTATCACATAATAAGGTTCTCCCCAGACGGCACTTTCTATTACAGGAGAGGGAACCTCATCAGACTCTTCTTCAAACGTCGTGTTGTAATCATAAACCTTTCTGTCAAAGGGACCTGTAAGACAGCCGTTCATCATTATGACGGAAACTTCTTCTGCAAGATCATTTTCATTTTCTTCCCAGACATTTGCGTAAAAGTTGTTATCAGCTTTTGTACGGTACCATTTTCCGTTTTTATGCTTAAGGTTCCACATTCTTGTATAATTACAGTTAGAAATAAAATAACATTTCTTAAAATCTTTATTGTTCCAGTTTGCATGATCCTGTTCAACTCCGGAAAGTACGGGACTTCCTCCAAAGGCATAATCTGCCCGGCAGGTGTTTCCTATATCATCCTCTGCATAAACGGTTACAGGAAGCCCTTCTATTGAATCAACATCAAGCTCAAGATACCAGTAATAATTCGTTTCATCGTAAGACATTTTTTCTTTTTTTGAATTGTAAATACAGTACAATGAAATGGACTTAGGATCTTGGGAAGTCGTCCCGTATTCAATGTTTTTAAACACTGTATTTTTCATATAATAGTTATTATCATATTCAAATTGGCTTTCATAATAAGAACGGTTTTTATCCGAAAGAAGTTTTATAGTTTTAAGTTCGCTGTTAAAATAAATTTCATCAAATTCAACTTCATCGGTCAATCCCTGCTGATTTTTTTTTGTAAACGGGCAGTAATTGAACGGATATACACCGTCAAGGCTTAGCGATGTATTTTTAATTACCGTTATGATTTTTTCCGCGCTTTCATTTCCGCAGAAATCCTTTACGGTAACATAAAGCTGAACAAGTCCGTCTTCTGATTCCATTTGGTGAGCGATGCAAAACCTTACGTCACCGTCATCATCAGCTTCAAATTCCGTACAGGCAGCATCTGATTTTTTGTATTCATATGCTTTGCTGAATTCAGGATTAAAAAGGTGAGCTCCGTTTTTGTAATTTAAGAGTTTTTCCCTTATACAGACATACTCAATTCCGCTTTCCGTATCATAATAATCGCCGTAAACATAAACATTTTTTCCGGCCCGTCTAAGATGAACTTCATTATCATCAGAAAATTCAGTCAACTCTACGGCAGGAATAATTTCCTGAGCTGATTCAGAACGTCGGGCATAAAGGCTTCTGTATTCCGGAGCCGCATCATCTGAAAAAGGAACGTATTTTACGGAAAAAGTTTTTTCAGACAAATCAAACGATGACTTCTCTGATTTTAAGGCTGCATTTTTTCCAAACCGGACAGAAACATTTACAGACAGGGAATTTTTAAGCAGTGCCGTAATTTCTGCAACATCAGGAACAAGGGAAACGGTCTTTCTGTCTGAACTTACAGCAGGAAGAGAAAAGCAGTCTGTCAAGACGGAAGAACCGGAAGCAATTAAAATGTTGTCCTCCCCGTAACAAAAGACATCATCATTTCCTTCCGCAACGGGAACGCTGAATGTAATCTGAACCGGCATGTTCGCAAATGCATTTGTCTGGGGAGACGGACTTACCTGCATGCACACAGGCTTTATGCAAATGTTTTCTGCTTCCTTCCTTAACACAGCTTTTACAGAATGAGACCCGCTGCTTGAAACTGAATCAGAAAAATCCACATAGTCTGATGAAAGCTCCCTGTAAGTTCCGTCTGATGCTTTTGAAAAAGAAGCCCATCCTAAAAAATACACTCCGGAAGCAGACCTGAACTCCACGTTGAATTCATCTGAAACTTTTTTAGAGACAACACTTTCTGTCATGATCTGACCTTCAGAAGTTCCGCACTCCACACGGATTTCGCACGGCCTGCACTGAGCATAGGCAATGTCGCTTTCCAGCTGAGATTTGAATGTTCCGCCGTCAAGAAAGTTTTCACATGAGATAAAGGCAGATGCTGCACATAATGAAGCAAAAAACAGATGAATAACTTTTTTCATATCGATCCTCCGGTGCTTTATAAAATCTGATAAAAGTTCATTCCGACAGTTTACGGAACATCAAAAAAAGTCTTTAAAGATGACCGTTTATTTTCTCAGAATTATAACGCATAAAATACGTGTTGTCATATAATGCCAAAGTTCCTGCAACATAAAAATGGTTCACTGTTCTTTCATGTTGCCCAAAACGCATGACTTATTCTATAATCAGCATTATGAACAGGCTAAACTTATCAGGCTACATAAAAAAGTACAGTTTCATCTATATAATTGCGCTGCTTGCCATGAGTGCAAGTACGGTTCTGGATCAGCTTGCACCTCTTATTGTCCAGCACATTGTAGATGACGTCCTCATTGCAAGAAAAATGGAACTCCTTAAGCTTCTGCTTCTCGGAATACTGGGAATCGGAATCGGACGCTGCATCTTTCAGTATACAAAAGAATTCCTCTGTGACGTTGCAGGAAGCAAGATTGCATCAAAAATAAGAATCAACCTGTTCAGAAAAATACAGAGCCTGTCAGCAAACTTCTTTGACGGAATCAACAGCGGAGAACTCATGAGCCGTGTAAAGGATGACGTCGACCGCATCTGGGAAGTTCTTGCCTACATGGGAATACTCATGGCAGAAGTCTTCATACGCACCGGAGTTACCCTTTACTTCATGATACGCATCAACTGGCAGCTTGCACTCATACCGGTTGCAGGCATGATTGTCTCGGGAATAATTGCAGTCTTTATGGAAAAGAGGCTTGATGACCTTTACGGAAAAGTAGCAGAAGAAGGTTCAGAAATGAACAACACGGCTGCAGAAAACCTTGCAGGCGTCCGCACGGTAAAGGCATTTGCTCGCGAAGGTTTTGAAATCACAAAGTTTCACAGGCACAACCAGAAGTTCTATGAACTTAACATTGACTTAAGCCGCGTCTTTGTAAAATACAATCCGATCATCCAGATGATTACAAGGCTTCTTTCCGTGGTATCTCTTCTTCTCGGCGGATTCTTCGTAATAAAGGGAAACCCGCTTGACGGATGGAAGCAGATGTCCATAGGAGAACTCATGGCATTCATTCAGTATGTTGCAGGAATGATATGGCCTATGGAAATGCTCGGCTGGCTTACGAACGGATTTTCCGGTGCAAAGGCAAGCATTAAGCGCCTTAACAAAATCTACAGGGAAACTCCTGACATTACCGACAGGTCTCCTCTTAAAGATGAAGACTTAAGTGATTCACTTTTTACGCCGTTTGATTTAAACGGAGAAATCACATTCAGCAATGTATCATACATTCAGAACGGACAGAAAATTCTTGACAACGTAAGCTTTAAGATTGAATCAGGAAAAACGCTCGGAATAATGGGTGCAACAGGTTCAGGAAAAACAACGATAATCAACCTGTTAAAGCGCATGTATGACGTAACGGAAGGAAGCATAAAGATAGACGGCATCGACATAAGGGAAATTCCGCTTCCTACATTAAGGCGGGCTGTTTCATGCGTAATGCAGGACATCTTCCTTTTTTCCGACACAATCGAAGGAAACATAAGGCTTGGAGAAAGAGAAAAAATTTCTACGGCAGAAGTAAGGTCTGCACTCATGCAGTCGCACTCTCAGGAATTTGTTGACCGCATGGAAGACAGGGAGAATACCGTCATCGGAGAAAGAGGAGTCGGACTTTCCGGCGGACAGAAGCAGCGCATTACGATTGCACGTGCACTTGCAAGAAAGACTCCGGTTCTTGTTCTTGATGATTCAACTTCGGCTCTGGACACAGAAACGGAACAGGAAATTCAAAACGTACTTTCTGAACTTACCGGCATGACAAAAATCATAATTGCACACAGGATAAGCGCAGTCAGAAAAGCCGACAAAATCATCATTCTGGAAAACGGACACATTGCAGAAGAAGGAACTCATGAAGAGCTTCTTTCCAAAAACGGACTGTACCGTGAAACCTACAGCACTCAGTACGGAGAGCAGAAATGAACAGCTACAAGACAGATGAACAGCAGGTACAGAAATCAAACTTCGAGACGATGCCCCGCCTCTTCCGATGCCTCTTAAAATACAAGGGCCGCATTGCAGTCGTGCTTCTTCTTATGGCATTCGGAACATGCGTTGACCTGATAAATCCTCTTCTTAATGAACACGCCATAGACAAGTGCATCATTCCAAAAGATGCAGCAGGACTTGTTAAAATTGCAGTCATTGCAGCTGCCCTGAACATACTTGCAGTCCTTGCCGTAAAAGTGCGCATGCTTCTTATGGCAAAAACAAGCAACAAGGCAATTCAGGAATTAAGGCAGACACTTTATAACCACATACAGAACCTTGACCTTTCATTTTTTGATTCACGGCCGTCAGGAAAAATTCTTGCGCGAATCATAGGAGATGCAAACTCCCTGAAGGACATAATCGAAAATGCAGTTACGACTCTCATTCCGAATCTTGTAACCGTAATTGCAGTAATGGCAATCATGTTCGTAAAAAACTGGAAGCTTGCACTTGCTGCCCTATGCAGCCTTCCTTTCCTGATTGCAGGTGTCTTTGTAATTTCCCGCATGTCAGAAAAACACTGGAAGGCAAAAAGAAGAAAATCTTCAAACATGAATGCTTTCATCAATGAAGACCTTTCCGGAATAAAAATCATTCAGAGTTTCCGTGCAGAAAAAGAAACGGACACTACATTCCAGCAGCTTGTATGGGATGACAGGAAAGAATTCCTTAAGGCAGTAAGATGGTGCGACGCTTTCGGTTCATGGATTGACCTCTGCTGGAGTTTCGGAACCG
Organism: Treponema sp.; assembly: GCA_017614655.1. Taxonomy (GTDB): domain Bacteria; phylum Spirochaetota; class Spirochaetia; order Treponematales; family Treponemataceae; genus Treponema_D. The sequence continues at coordinate 6,380 of JAGABO010000095.1, forward strand.
CAGGACTTTATCTTGCCGGCATCATGCTTCTTGGAATCGACAATGTATCAATAGGAACATACATTGCTTTCGGAAGTTATGTAGGAATGTTCTGGCAGCCGATCATGAACCTGAGCAACTTTTACAATCAGTTTGTAAATGCTGCAAGCGGTGCTGAACGCATATTCGAAATCATAGATACAGAGCCTGCAGTAAAAAACAGCGTCAATGCAGAAGACATGCCCCCCGTAAACGGAAACGTAGAATTTAAAAACGTTACGTTCAGCTATGAAGAGGACAAGCAGATACTCAAGGACGTTTCATTCAGCGCAAAGGCAGGAGAAACAATTGCACTTGTAGGTCCGACCGGAGCCGGTAAATCAACCGTAGTAAATTTAATCAGCAGGTTCTATGACATAGACAGCGGAGAAATTCTTATTGACGGAAAAAACATCAGGAACGTAAAGCTCGAAACCCTCCGCACGCAGATGGGAATAATGACTCAGGACAACTATATCTTTAGCGGAACCATACGCGACAACATTATGTACGGAAACCTTAACGCAACGGAAGAAGAGATGCTTGCAGCAAGCCGCGCAGTTCATGCTGATGATTTTATACGGACACTTAAAAACGGTTATGACACGGAACTTACGGCACGAGGCGGTGAACTTTCCAACGGACAGAGACAGCTCGTAGCCTTTGCACGCACGATGCTTTCAAGTCCGCGCATCCTTATTCTTGATGAAGCAACAAGCAGCATCGACACAAAAACAGAACTTATGGTTCAGAAAGGAATTGCAGAAATGCTTAAGGGCAGGACAAGCTTCGTCATCGCACACAGGCTTTCTACGATTCAGAATGCAGACCGCATATTCGTAATAGACAACGGCGGCATTGCAGAAAGCGGAACGCCGGAAGAGCTGATGGCAAAGAAAGGCGCCTACTGGGCACTGCGCAAAGCACAGTTTAATTAAAACAGTTCCCGGTCATTGCTTACGGATGAAAAAAAACTTCCAGTCACTATACTGATTTGGAAACCTCTCGATATCGTCGCTACGCTGAGTGCGAGAGCACGAAGGCTGGAATGAAGAGGCGACTTGCTCTGCATGAAGCCTCTGAATGAAAGCTTAAGCGCATGGAAACTATATAAGTTTGTCGCTTACGCGACTGCGCTTAAATGAGCGTTTTCCGAATCAGTATAGTTCCTTCGCGTTTTTTTTCTTCATTTCGTCTAACAACCGTGCAGTCAGGGTACAATGTAGTCGTTAAATTTTTCAGTGTTACTATTGACACACCGAGGAAAAGAAACTGCGAGTGGCGCAGCAGTTTCCCGAGGTGCCTGAGTGCCCCTGCACTCAGGTTGCCGTACTTTCCGGGAAAAAACGCACTGTAATAAA
>JAGABO010000096.1 GCA_017614655.1 Treponema sp.
TAAGGCATCGTTTAATTCTTGCGCTAATGGGTTAATCATAATGCAAAAATTATATGATTTTCTGCATATTTATTCAATGCGTAGATATATGAGGCAGTCTAAAAAAGGATTTTTGAAAATCAGCTTCCAGACATCAGTGCAGTTGTAAAACCGCTCGAGATCGTCGCTACGCGCATTTTTGCGCATGGAAATTATTGAATCATGACGCTTCGCGTCATGCGCAAAAATGAGCGTTTTTACAGCCGCCCTGATGTCTTCCCGCTGATTTTCAAAAATCCTTCTGATAAAAGCCGCAGTGTTTTGACTATGCTTAAGTATGGAAAAAGAAACAAATTTTCTATATAATAAGCGCACTATTTTTTGGGAAATGAATTATGGAAATTACAAAAGTTGAACTTACCGAATGTTCGGAACTTATAAACAGATGCCGTGCCGAACTCTCAAAGCGTGTAGTCGGACAGAAAGAGGTTGCCGACGGAATCATCACTGCCCTTATTGCAGGCGGACATGTTCTTCTTGAAGGAGTTCCGGGCCTTGCAAAAACCCTTGCAGTAAAAACCTTCGCAGAGATTTCCGGTCTTGAATTCAAGCGCATACAGTTTACACCGGACCTTCTTCCTGCAGACCTTACGGGAACTTTAATCTACGAACAGGCACACGGAAACTTTTCCGTACACAAGGGACCTGTATTTGCAAATCTTGTGCTTGCAGACGAAATCAACCGGGCACCTGCAAAAGTTCAGTCGGCACTTCTCGAAGCAATGGCCGAACAGCAGGTTACAATCGGCGAAACAACCTATCAGCTTCCTAAGCCCTTCTTTGTTCTTGCAACACAGAACCCTATTGAACAGGACGGAACCTATTCACTTCCCGAAGCAGAACTCGACCGCTTCCTTTTAAAAGTAGAAGCATTTTATCCGACTCCGGAAGAAGAAATTGCAATCCTTAAAATGAACGGAAAGGCAGATTCAATTCCTGTAAACAGAGTTTTCTCCGTAGAAGCACTCCAGAAATGCAGGCGCTGCGTTGAATCAATTACCGCAGACGAAAAAATACTCGGCTACATAGTTTCCATCATAAACGCAACCCGTCCCGATGAATCATCAAGCCATCACGGCGATATTCAGCATTACATTTCATTCGGAGCTTCTCCAAGAGCCGGAATTGCACTTCTTAAATGTGCAAAAGTTATGGCTCTTTTTTCGGGAAGAAGTTATGTTCTTCCGGAAGATGTCCAGGATGTTGCAAAACAGGTACTCAGACACAGACTTGTACTTAACTATGAAGCTGCAGCAGATTCAATCACGCCGGATGACTTAATAGAAAAAATCATCAATTTAATGCCGGTACCCTGAGTATAAAAAATGGACAAAGCTCATCTTTCAAAACGTGCATATCTTCTCCATTTAAGTGCCGCTTCCATTGCCAACGGAATCAAGAACGGAATGTTCCGCTCGCTTTTTTACGGGCATGGAGTTGAATTCCGCGGAGTCCGTGAATATCTTCGCGGAGACGATGTGCGTGCAATCGACAGAAACGTTACTGCAAGAATGGGAAAGCCGTTTGTAAAAATTTTTGAAGAAGAACGTGAGCTTGATGTTTTTATAATCCTCGATAAATCACTTTCCATGGGAACAGGTTCAGAAAAGCAGACCCGTATGGAAACTGCCGCAGAATGTGCACAGCTTATTGCAATGGCCTCCTTCAAAAATGAAAGCCCAGTCGGAGCCGTTACCTTTGACGGAAAGATTCAGTTTTCTTCCTCTCCCAAAAGCGGAATGCACAACCTGATGCGCGTCTTAAAAGAATTCGAAAAACCGGAAGTAAAAAAAACAGAAGGTTCAGCATTAAACAGTACACTGAACGGAGCAGAAAAGCTTCTTAGAAAACGTACTCTTGTACTCGTCATTTCGGACTTCAGGACAACAGGCTGGGAAGACTCGTTTGCCCGCCTCTGTCAGAAAAACGACGTAATTGCAATCAGGATAACGGATCCTCTTGATGCTTCACTTCCAAAAATCGGCTCCGTACTTTTCAGCGACCCGGAAACAGATTACAGATGCGTCCTCCCGTGTTCATCAAAAGAATTTGCAAAAGCGTGGTCTTCGGACAACAACAGGCGCACCGACTTATGGAAAAAATCCTGCCTCAGCCATGGCGGCATTCCCCTTATCATAAGCACGGCCGATGATGCAGCAGGAGAACTCATAAAATTCTTTGACACAAGGGAAAAGCAGATATGAAAAAAATTCTGTGCGTATTTATTTTTCTCTGTGCCTCGCTTTCTGCCTTTACGCAGAGCTTTAAGGATGATGAAGAAACAAAACAGATTCTGATTCCGAAGCAGGTTTATGTAGGTGATTCAGCACGGCTTCAGTATTCGTTTTCTACACCTAAGGATATTTTCTTTGATGCAATGCCGGCATTCAGAAACGTTCAGGACATTACGCTGGACTTTTCTTCTCCCGTATTTGACTGCATAAAAAACGACTGCACGATATTGAACGCAGCACTCGTAAGAAGCGGAATCAACTACACCATTACAGTTTCATTTGTTCCATGGAAGACCGGCAAAATTACATTTCCGCAGTTTGACCTTGCAGATGTAATTCCGATTTTTTCCAAATCAAACAGCAGCGAAAGTTCAAGAGGAATTTTTAAGGTTGAATTTGCACCGATTTTCATTGATTCTCTTGCAGAAAAAATGAATGCATCATCTTTAAGGTCTCCGTCTTCACCGGTTACGCTTCCAGGTACAAACTACGTTCTCTGGACGATAATAATTTCTTTTGTACTTGCAGCTTTCCTGATTGCATTTTTCCTTGCAAAGCTTCCGCGCATAATAAGAAAAATCAAGCTGTTCAAAAAAAAGGTACTGTTTTTAAGGAATTCAATACTTACAAGACTGCACCTTATTTTTCTTGCAAGGGCACATAAGGCAGGAGATCCTGAATTTGCAACAGCCTGGCAGAGAATAATGCGTTCCTATCTTTCCATAAGATTCGGTACGGATTTTTTTCCGGTTTCTTCTTCAAAAATAAAGGACAGGCTTTTTTCTTTTGCCGGACAGACCATGAATGCAAAACAAAAAAAATCAGCAGAGGTACTTTCTGCTTTCTTTGTACGCACAGACTACATAAAGTTTGCACACGACTCAATTGATTCACGGCTTCTTCCTGCAGAAGAACACGAAGCCGTCTTTTCCAAAAATGAACGGAACAGACTTATAAAAAGAACATCAATTGCAATTCAGACACTCGAAAGCGGAGATGTAAAAAAATGATTCAGTTTGAAAACCCTTTTGCTTTTCTTCTGCTTTTTATAGTTCCTTTTCTCTATTTTTTAAGGTGGATACATTTCTTTTCAAGAATTTCTTTTCCGCTTAACCTGAGTGACTGGAACGGTGAAAACTTTAAATGGAAAAAGAATTCCCGGAAGTTCGTTTCCATACTGCAGAAAATCATCGTCCTTATTTCATTTGCACTCACTGTAACTGCCCTTTCAAATCCCGTTGTAAGAAGACAGGAAAAAGTTTTTTCTTCACGCGGAGCAGATATAATGTTTGTACTGGACGTAAGTCCTTCCATGGCTTCCATAGACATCGGCAAACTGAACAGAATTGATGCTGCAAAGAATGCAATAAAAACACTGGCCGAAACAGACGAAGGTGATGCACTGGGAGTAATCATTACGGCAAAAGAAGCAGCCCTTGTTACCCCTCTTACACTCGACAGGCCGACTTTCTTTAAGAGTCTGGAAAATATTTCTGTCGGAGAACTCGGAGACGGAACAGCACTCGGAACCGGATTAAGTTCTGCAATCTATCATCTGGAAAATTCATCCTCTCCTCATAAATGCATTATTCTTATTACTGACGGAGAAAACAATGCAGGCTCAATTCATCCGAATACGGCTGCACGACTTGCTTCCCAGAAAAATATTTCTCTTTACATACTTGGAGTAGGAACGAAAGGAACCGTTCCTCTTGA
>JAGABO010000097.1 GCA_017614655.1 Treponema sp.
AGAAGAAATTATGAACGTTCTTTCTTCGTTAAAAAAAGAAGAGCTTCCACTGGAAAGAAACATTACCTGGTTTGAAGCCGTAACAGCCTATGCCTTTGTCTGCTTTAAAAATGCAGGCTGCAGTCATGCCGTAATAGAAACAGGTCTCGGCGGAAGATTAGATTCAACTAACATAATAAAAAGCAGCGTGTGTATCCTGACCCGCATAGAAAAAGAACACACGGAATTCTTAGGCGACACAATCGAAAAAATAGCATTTGAAAAAGCAGGAATCATAAAAAAAGACACTCCCGTTATAGTGCTGTCCCAGGATAAAAAAGCAGAAAACGTATTCAGGCTTAAGGCAGAAGAAGAAAATGCTCCTATCTTTTTTTCTAATGACGAAGGAAAGACAGATTCCGTTTCCTACGTTAAGGAAGGCACATCTGTTTTTATGAATGCACGCATTGATTCAAAAAACTTCTTAAAGCCCCTGAACGTAAAATTAAGAATGAGCGGATACTTTCAGGCAGAAAATGCTCTTCTTGCTTCCCTTGCCGTAAAAAAACTTGAACCGGATTTTCCCGAAGAAAAAATAGAGCAGGGGCTTTCTAAAGCCTTTCTTCCCGGCCGCTTTGAACTTTGCAAAAATCCTTATGATAAAAATCTCCCCCTTATTCTTGACGGAGCTCACACCTTTAATTCCGTAAGCTTTACGATGGAAACCCTTCGCGAAATCTTTCCTGAGAATAAAGTTTCGATTCTTTTTGGCTGTGCCTCTGACAAGGATGTAGAAAAGATTACGGAATGCTTCACGGAAGAATTTGAAAGCGTAACTCTTACTAAACCCGGCTTTGTAAAAAGCTGTAACATAAACTCAATGAAAGAAGCCTTCCTCAAAGAAAACATTCCCTTTGAATGCGAAGAGGACTTTACAAAAGCAATTCCTTCAGCAATAAAAAAAGCAGCAGAACAAAAAGCACTGCTACTTGTAACCGGAAGTTTTTATCTTGTATGTGAAGTTAAAAAGATTCTCGGAACCCTTTTGGAAATGCCGCAGGTTATTTCGTAAGAAATTGTTCCCGTAAGGCGGGCAACATCATCAGCTGTCTGAAGGGCCCCGAAATCTTCATCACCAAAAATTACAGCCCTTTCCCAGCGGCAGTTTTCTTCTCCCGAAGGAAGTTCTATCATGCACTGATCCATGCAGATGCGTCCGCGGATGGGGCAGGCTTTTTTATTTACGGAAACCTTTATGCCGGAAGCTGCAAAACGCCGGAATAATCCGTCTGCATATCCTGCAGAAAGAACTGCAATTGTTGTGTCACAGGGGGCGGTCCAGGTTCTTCCGTAGCCGATTGAATGACCTTTCTTAAAACTGCGTACGGCACTGATATCAGCTTCAAAAGTCATAACAGGCTTAAGGTTAATGCTGATATTATTTTTTTCAAGAAACTCTTTTGAAACTTCATCAGCATAGTAACCGTAGACGATAATGCCGGGACGAACCATATCAAGATGCATGTCAGGATTATTAAGGGTTGCCGCACTGTTTGCGCAGTGACAGAGCCCCGGATTAATGCCTTCATTTCTTACGCTTTCTATTGCAGACTTAAAAAGATTAAACTGCTTTTGTGTATATTCAATGTCTTCTTTCTGGAGGGAATCACTTACTGCAAAATGAGTACACATTCCGCCAAGTGTAAGAAAATCAAAATCTGCAATTTTTTTTGCAACAGAAGATGCTTCTTCGGGAAGACATCCGATTCGTCCCATACCGGTATCAACTGCAAGATGAACGGCATAGTTTTTTCTTCCCAGACTGCGGCAGGCATCGTTAAAATACGAAGCATATTCTTCATCAAAAACAAGAGGAGTAATGTCGTTTTCTACTGCGGACTTTACTTCTTCAGGAGCACAGAGGCTGAGCATTAAAAGAGGAGTTTTTATTCCGGCCTTTCGAAGTTCAATTCCTTCGTCAACAGTTGCTATTGCTAAAAAATCTGCCCCGCATTCTTCTGCAACGCGGGCACATTCAACAGCCCCGTGTCCATAAGCATCGGCCTTTACGGCTATGCACATTTTAACCTGCGGCGAAACACGTTCCCTTATCTGAGTAATATTTTCCCTAAGGTTATCAAGATGAATCAGAGCCCTTGTTGCCCTCATTTTTACGCTTCCTATATTACCATGTTCATTGCAGCACGAACTTCATCAAGAGTCTTAACTGCAATTTCACGGGCGCGCTGTGCACCTTCCGTAAGAACTTTGCGGATGTACTCCGGATCTTTTTCAAGCTGTGCACGCTTTTCGCGCATAGGACGAAGTTCTTCATTTAATGCTTCGGTAAGAAGTGACTTAAGCTTTCCGCTTCCGCCGTCTCCGATAGATGCTGCAATTTTTTCCGGTGCTTCTCCGTTACAGAGGGAAATGAGCATAAGAAGGTTTGCAACTTCAGGACGGTTTTCCGGGTCGTAGGTAATTACGCGTTCTCCGTCTGTCTTTGCCTTCTTTATGAGGGCGGCAGTTTCGTCTGCAGTGCTGCTTAAGTAAACGGCGTTACCAAGGCTCTTACTCATCTTTGCATTTCCGTCTAAGCCCTTGATGCTCGGTGTTTTAGAAAGAAGAGCATACGGCATCGGGAATACAGGCGGAGTTTTTTTGCAGAACTTTTTGTTAAAACGGCGTGCAATAGTACGTGTAAGCTCAAGATGAGGAAGCTGGTCTTTTCCTACAGGAACAACGTTTCCCTTGCAGAAAAGAATGTCACATGCCTGATGAATCGGATAGGTATACATTCCGGCATTTACTACGGCAAGGTCACTCTTTGTAATTTCATCCTTAACAGTCGGATTTCTTGAAAGCTCCGAGTTTGAAACCAGAGTAAGGAAGGGGAGCATAAGCTGATTGCATTCAGGTACATAACTGTGCGGATAAATGATTGTATTTTCGCCCGGTTCAATTCCTGCAGCAAGATAATCAATAACAAGCTGCTTTGTATTCTGGCTTATCTGGTCAAAGGCATCATGATCCGTAAGCACCTGATAGTCTGCAATCAGAATCATTGTAGGAACACCCATCTTAGAAAGGCGTACGCGGTTCTGAAGGCTTCCAAAGTAGTGGCCTATATGAAGGCGTCCCGTAGGTCTGTCTCCGGTTAAAACACGGTATTTCTTTGGATTAACCTTTATATCTTCTTCTATCTCGCGGCTCTTTTCTAAAGCTGCTTCATAAGTTCCCTTTGATTCGTATTCAATTTCGTTTTCTGCCATATAATTTTCCTTAATGCATGAATATGAAGCATCCTCAAAAAAACTCATGTTTTCCGAAGTGCCAACAGTATCCTTAAAATATCACCAAAAATATTTCTTGTAAACACACTTTTTCTGTCTTATAATTGAAGTAATAGAATTTGAACAAGAATCTGGAGGTTTCCAATGAAAATGATAAAAAAACTTATCGCCGTTATGGCGGCGGTTTCAATTTTTATTTCATTTACAGGGTGTGATTTATTGAAAAATGAAGAAGATGTAAATTCCGGCTCTGTAACTGAACTCGAAGGCCCGTATGCTGAATGGGCAGGATTCCGAAGTTCACCTTATGGTTTCGGAGAT
>JAGABO010000098.1 GCA_017614655.1 Treponema sp.
ACTTCAGAAAAAATAAAGAAAGCTAAAATCATTCCCGTAGTAAAGATAGATGATGTAAATAAAGCAGTTCCGCTTGCAAAATCTCTTTTAGAAGGCGGTATGACTGCAGTAGAAATTACTTTCCGTACGACAGAAGGAGATACCGGTTTTGAAAAAATTGCTTCCTGCATAAAAAAGATCCGCACAGAAGTTCCAGAGCTTCTTACCGGGGCAGGTACCGTTATAAATCCCGTGCTTGCTGGAAAGGCGGTTGAAGCCGGTGCGCAGTTTATTGTTTCGCCGGGCTTTAATCCTTTAACGGTCGACTGGTGCATTGAACATAAAGTGCCGGTTTATCCCGGAGTTGACAGTCCCTCTTTTGTTGAACAGGCGCTTGGAAAAGGTCTTAGCGTGCTTAAACTTTTTCCTGCTGAATTAATCGGCGGGGTAAAAATGCTTAAGGCTCTGGCAGGTCCGTTTCCGGGAGTTAAGTTTATGGCAACCGGCGGAATCAGCGAAAAAAATGCTGCTGAATATTTTACCTGCCAAAACCTTATTGCTGTCGGCGGCAGCTGGATGGTAAAAGAGCAGCTTATTAATGAAGGGAAGTGGGAAGAAATTACTGCCCTTTCAAAAGCTGCTCTTTCTTTAGTTTAGTTTATTCTTGTAAAATCTACTTAATCTTTTCGATTTCGTCGTGCTGTTTTTCCAGAAGTTCCATGACGTGATCAATCATCTTCTGCTTAGGATCTTCTTCGTCTTCCGGAAGAGAAGCAAGGTATTCATTTCTGAACGGTTTGCATTCAATCGGCTCATGTCCGGCAAAAACCGTTACTGCAGGAGAAACCAGATCATTGAGCATGTTTTCATCCTGAATTTCCAGAAGGCTTCCGTTAATGCTTACAAGAAGCACATAGTCAAAAAGACGAAGGTAACTGTCTATTTCGCGAAGTCCGCGTTTAGTTTCCGGATGACCGGGGCGGTATCTGGTTCCGCTCGGGAAAACAAGAATTACTTCTCCGCGTTTTTTACAGTCGGTCATTGCGCGCATAGAAGCAAGATTGATTTTGCGTGCCTTAAGTTCTTCTGCCTTTGCTTCTTCTTCGGACTGTGCTGAAGCAGAATTTTTTTCACGGGAACGGGTAGGATAAATTACGACGCGCGAAAAGCTTTCTGCAAATGCACGAACTACAGGAGAGGCTTCGTTAAGCTTCATGCCTGCAACGGCAACAATTCTTTTTGAAAGGTCTGCAAGTTTTTCGTTTCCGGAATGCTCAAGCAGCCAGCAGAAGGATGGCAGGTCTGTGTTTGAAAAATGTTCCATAAGAATAAGGCCGCTCTTTCCTGATTTTACGAGGTCGTAGAATTTTTCGAAGTTTTCTGTTCCTTCGATGCGGCTTCCCGGAAGTGTGTTGTCTTCTACAAGAATGTCCATGTATTTTCTTGTAGCAGGGTTTGCCTTCTGATAAACATTTGTGTCATCAATTTTTGCGGCTGCTTTTGAAAGCGATGCAAGATCCTTGAAAAGTGAAGCGTATTTTTCTTTAAGTGAAAGTTTTTCCATAAAATAGAATCTCCATAAATATTGCAGGCTCTTATTTTAAATACTGTTCAATCTAATGTCAATTATCACATAATATGATATAGTTGATTCATGAACTTAGACAAAAACAAACCTGCGCTTTATCTGATTCCTTCTTCCATTGGTGACGGCGGATATCTGAATGAGGCACCGGTTCTTAATAAGGAAATCATTTCAGAAATAAGGCATTTTATTGTCGAAAATATAAAGACGGCCAAGCGTTTTATTGCGTCCTGCGGTCTTACGGATATAATTGATGACTGCACTTTTTATGAACTGAACGAACACACAGACCTTAAGGGAATCTCCGGTTATCTTGATCCGATTCTTAAAAACAAGGTTTCCATGGGTGTTATTTCTGAAGCAGGTTGCCCCGCTGTTGCAGATCCGGGGGCAGCCGCTGTTGAACTTGCCCACAAAAAAGGCATAAGGGTTGTTCCTCTTCCGGGTCCCAGTTCCATGATTCTTTCGGTAATGGCATCCGGTCTTAACGGACAGAGCTTTGCCTTTAACGGCTATCTTCCTGCAAAAGACGGGGAGCGCGAAAAAAAACTTCGTTCGCTGGAAGCCCGTGCCTGTAATGAAAATCAGACGCAGCTTTTTATAGAAACGCCTTACAGAAATCTTAAGATGTTTGCTTCGATTCTTAAAGTGTGTAAACCTTCTACAAGAGTCTGCATTGCATCGGGGCTTCTGTCTGAATCTGAATTTATTAAAACAAAAACTGTAGCCGAATGGAAGAAGTCAGAAGAGCCGCCTTTTAATAAAGTTCCGGCAGTATTTTTAATCGGGCGGTAAGTTATGGAAGTAATAATCCTCATGGGAATAAAGCACTGCGGAAAATCAACACAGGGGCGCATTCTTAGCGAAAAGCTTAACTATAATTTTTATGATGTTGATGATGTGATTCTTGAACTGAATAAAAAATCTCCGAGAGAAATTTATTCACAGTCCGGAGAAGAAGCATTTAAATCAGCAGAAGAAAAAGCCTGTGTCTTTCTTAAAGAAAAAATTCTTGCTTCGGATAAGGGGGCAGTAATTGCAACCGGAGGCGGAATCTGTAATAACCCTGCAGCTTTGGAAGTTCTTCATACTCTCGGAAAGTTCATTTTTCTTCGTGCAGAAGAGAAGGTTTCTCTTGAACGGATTCTGCGTGAAGTTTCACAGGATGAAAACGGAAACTTTACGGGGCTTCCGGCTTATATTGCAAAAAAAAATCCGCATTCACTAAAAGAAGTGAAGCAGATTTTTCACGGGTTCTTTACAGAACGCACGAAACTCTACAAAAAGATTGCAGACGTTTGTGTAAACCTGACCGATGCTTCTAAAGAAGAAAATGCCGGCCAGGTTCTGGAAGTTGTTTAGGAACAGTTTCCGCAGTTACAGTCACCGCTGTCACAGCCGCCTTCTCCGCCACAACCGCTGCAACCTCCGCATCCGCCTCCACAGCAGCCGCTGTTAAGGGCATCAAGTTCTTCCTGAGTTGCGTTTCTTACATCAAGAACTTCTATATCAAAATGAAGCCTTACTCCTGCAAGCTCGTGGTTTGCATCAACTGTAATTTCGTTGCCGTCAATTTTAGTAATCTTAACAATCTGAGGTCCTGCCGGAGTACCTGCCTGAAACTGCATTCCGACTTCGAGTTCAACCTGAGTGTCAAAATTTTCGAGCGGAACCTTTGCAACGAGGCGTTCGTCTCTTTCGCCGTAACCGTCCTTCGGTTCAAGAACTGCCGAAAACTTATAGCCGGGCTCTTTTCCTTCTATAAGTTCTTCGAGCTTCGGAAGAATAAAGTTGTTGCCGTGAATGTATTCAAGCGGTGCTTTTCCGACTGATGTATCAATAAGATCGCCTTCATCATCCTTAAGCGTGTAATTAATTGTAACGTAAGCGTTTTTTTCTGCCTTCATTAAAATCTCCTATTCGTCCTGAACAACTTCTGTTATTTCGGGACAGGTTTCCTTAAGGTAGCGTTCAACTCCCATTTTAAGCGTCATAACTGCCATAGGACAGGAACCGCAGGCGCCTGTAAGCCTTAAGTGAACCTTGTTTTCTGAATCAATTTCTATGAATTCCATATCGCCGCCGTCTGCCATAAGCTGCGGACGGAATGCATCGAGTGTTTCCTTAACCTTCTGAATTAATGCCTCATCTGCCATATTGTACCTCCGTTTATGTTATCGGTTAATGATAGAGTTTGCATGAAAACAGGCGGAAGCGAAGGCTCGTTTCATAAAAAATATCTGCAACGAGCGGAGCAAAGCGAATCCGTTTTTTTGAAACGAACTTCGCTGGAAGCCTGTTTTCATGGAAATTATAGTATTGACCTATAAAATAATGGAATTAGCCGAGACTGTCAATTTTACGGTGGAGTTCAAGGATGCGGTTGTGGATATAGTGATCAACTGCAAACTTCTCCATCATGCCGTAAACGTGATTTTCTGAATCAAGAATCGGGATTGCTTCCATGTCATAGTCACTGAATTTTTTGTAGACGGAAGGCAGCTCTTCATCCGGTGAACAGAAGCGGTTTGTTTTGTCCATAATGTCGATTGCAAGAAGCGAGTCGGCAAGTTCACCAATTAAGAGAGTCTCTTTCAAATGTTCAAGCGTAATAATCCCCAGAAGAAGTCCGTTTGAATCTGCAACGGCAAAAGTCTGGTTAGAGTTGCTTTCGAATTTTTTAAGAATCGAAACAATGTGCTCCGTTTCGTGAACAATTGACTTGCTTTCCCTGCAGCACAGTTTTTCTGTTCCCCAGGTAACGTCGCTTACCCTTGTCGTTTTAAGTATGTCTTCTTCGGTAACATCAAGCCCGGCTTCTCCTGCCTTTACAATTCCGTGTTTTACACAGACCGGACCAAGCAGCTGAACTATAAAAGTTGTTGCCGTAATAATCAGCATAATCTGCGGCCCGATTGAATCAGGAAAATCATTTCCGGCTGCAATGCTTAAACCGATTGCAACACCTGCCTGACTTAAAAGACACCATGGAAGGTATTTTTTTACGGTAACAGGTGCTTTCGTTATTTTTGCTCCAAGACGTGCACCGATTGATTTTCCAAGTGTGCGGCCTGTTACGTAGATAAGGGCAACAAGACCAAGTACTGGAGTTACAACCCAGACATTAAGTTTTGCTCCGACGAGAACAAAGAATAGTACGTAAACCGGCGGAGTAAATTTATCAACAAGGTTAAAGACAGGTCTTGTTTTTGCAGGAGCAAAGTTTACCATAAAGAAACCGATGCTCATTGCCGCAAGAATGTTGTCCAGATTAAGAAGAACGCAGACACCGGTGCAGAGGAAAAGACCGCCGAGAGCAAAAGAAAGGACACGGCCTTCTTCGTTCATAAGGTTTTTGATTATGAGCGAAAGTACAAGTCCGAATGCACTTCCCATAAGAATTGAACCGAATATGTCGCGAGCGATATTCAGAAGCTGCATGGAAAAAGAAACGCTTTCTCCTCCTAAAAGCGGGCGTGCAAGAGTAGAAGCAACGGCATACAGGATAAGGGCTACGGCATCATCCATTGCAACAATGCCGAGTACTGTTGTAGTAAGTGGACCGCGGGTTCTGTATTCTTTAAGAACATCTGTTGTTGCGGCAGGTGCAGTTGCAGAACAGATTGCGCCAAGAATGAGTCCGAAAGAAGCTGCAAAATAAATGTTGCGTTCAAAATAATAGACTACTGCCGTTACAAGAAGTCCGACTACAAAAAAAGGAGTGATTGATTCACCAAGAAGAATTCCTATGAACTGCTTTCCGTACTTTTTGATTACGCCGAGTTTAAGTTCAGCTCCGATAAGAAAGCCTATGAGGGAAAGTGCAACTGTATTTATTAGTAGTACATTTAACGATATGCATGCAGAAAGGGATTATCTTATTAAGGAAGTATTCCCTAAATTAACAGAATGGTGTGAAGAGCATAAAATACGTTTGACA
>JAGABO010000099.1 GCA_017614655.1 Treponema sp.
AAAAGAGTAATGGCAGGCTTAACTTCATCCTTACAGGCAGCACAGCCCATTCCTGCAAAAACTGCAAATACAAAAGCAGGAATAAGACAGGCACCTTCAAGAAGTGCAGAAAATCCCGACATAGGGAAAATATTCAGAACAAGACTTTTAAGATTTAAAAGAGGAATCTCATTTGCTTTTCTAATTGTAATCGGAATGTGAGGCATTTTTACGATAAGCGCCGATACAAGTCCGATAATCACAAGGGCAAGCGAAGAGGATACAATCACAGCGAGCGTCCACAGCAAGGTTTTTAGAATACGCTTTTCACTGCGCAGCTTCATTACGGCCGATGTAACCGAAAAGAACATTAACGGGAGAATGATATATCTTCCGAACCTGATTACAAGTTCAACAAAAAAAGAAAGGATACCGTCCTCTCCTGCACAATCATAAGGAACCACAAGAGAAAGAAGGATACCTACAGCAATTCCAATTAAATATTTAAGCCAGAGTTTCATAGAAAGAGTATAACAGTTTTCATGCTGTTTGCAAATGTGCTATAATACACTTATGAGCAGAACGATTCTTTTGGCAGGTAAAAACGGAAGTGAATGCGAAGATTTTGCAGACGGACTTCTTCTTTCTTCAAGACAGGTTGCGCTTACTGGAAAAAACACTATTTCTGAAGGCGGCGCAAAAAAAACACAGGCAGAGCGCAAGGCAGAAGTTCTTGCCTTTGACGAAGAAAAAACTCAGCAGGCAGAAACAGGTGTCTGTACTTTTGAATGGAACAAATCCTCTTCCCTTTCTTCGCGCAGTATTGTCCTTGAAACAGAAAATTACTTCGGCGGAATTGATGAAGCCGTTCTTTATTTTGACGAAGAATATTTTGCATCAAAAAGCGGAACTATAGACGCAGAAGAAATTTCCCGCACAGCAGATGAACTTATTTTAGGTTACCAGTATCTTGCATCAGAAATTCTTTCCCGCTACGAAAGAAAATACGAAGACAAACCACGAACTCTTGTTTTTCTTATTAAAGAATGTCCTTCACTTTCTGATGCAGTCATTTCACCGGCACTTAAAAACGGAAAAAATCAGATTGCTTCTCCGATAGTTGCAGCTGCAGCCAGTGCCTTCACTTCCTTTGCAGAAAACATAGCCGCCCTTTATGCTGATGAAAACTTTGTAAACGTAATTCTTGTGCGCGGTGACATAAACAACGAAGAATCAAAACGCGAAGAAAAACTTGCAAAGTGGCTCTGTTCCTATATTGATTCACTCGAAGACGAAAAACAGAGGCTTTCTGCAAAAAAAGCTGTACAATGGATAAAACCCGGTGCAAAAAAATCAGCCGGCTTTAACGTAGGATTCAGCCTCTTTAAGAAGTAGGAGTTTATATGTACTTTGACCTGCAGTTCATTCTAAACTGTACCATCAAGATTTTACTGAGTACGCTTTCGGGATTCATACTCGGAATCGAACGCAAAAGCCGCAATCAGTATGTAGGAAGCAGGACGCTTGTGCTTATTTCGGTTTCATCAACACTCCTCACAATCGCCTCTGCACACATGGCAGACATACAGGCACTCTTTGGAACAGGAGGCGGAGACCCTACAAGAATTGCAGCAGGACTTGTAAGCGGCATCGGTTTCTTAGGCGGTGGAGCCATCATGAGGCAGGGACTTAACGTAAAAGGCCTTACTTCTGCTGCCGTAATCTGGACTGCAAGTGCACTAGGTCTTGCAATAGGTGCAGGCCTTTACACAGTTTCCGTTATCGTTGTCATTTCGATACTCCTTCTTCTTTTTATACTCGAAAAATTCGAAGCAAAAATCTTTCCGTTCGGAAGGACAAAAACGCTTCATCTTTGTTTTGAATCAGAAAATCTTGATATTGAAGCCGTAAAAAAAGCCGTTAACTCACAGGGCTATATAGTCTGCGACTTAAACTTAAGCCGTGTAATTTCGTCAGGAACGATAATACTGCATTATACAGTAAAGCCTCCGCTGAACAACGATTATGATTCATTCATAACTGAATTAAAAAAATTTGGTAATCTTACAGAATTCTCCATTACTGATTAAAGGGCACTGATATGAATCCGGAAAACCCGCTCATCGTACAGTCAGACAGAACTCTCCTTCTGGATGTTCACTCCCCGCTTGCAGAAGAATGCAGGATGGCTCTTATTCCTTTTGCAGAACTCTTAAGTTCTCCGGAGCATCTTCATACCTACATTCTTACTCCGCTTTCCCTCTGGAATGCAGGAAGTGCGGGTTTTACTCCGAAAGATGCAGTTGAGGTTTTAAAAAAATATGCCCGCTATGATGTTCCTGAATCCGTTGCAGTCTGGATAGAAGAAACTGCCTCCCGCTTCGGTAAATTACGACTTATTCCGGCACCTTCCAAAATTGATGAGAACACTAAAATAAAAAATGAATTTCTTTATCTGGTTTCGTCTTCTCCTTATGTTTACAAAGAAATCAGTTCCCATCCGTCCATAAAAAAACTTCTTGTTCCTTCTGCATACAATGCACCTGAAAATCCGCAGAGTATTTCTGAAGAAGAAAAAAACTTCTGTTTTCTGCTTCCGCTTACGGAACGCGGCACAGTAAAGCAGGCACTTTTAAAAGCAGGCTGGCCTGTAAAAGATGAAGTTCCTCTTAGAAACGGAGATCCTCTGGAAGTAAACCTGAAGGAAGAAAAATCAGACGGAAACAGTTTTGCAGTACGCAGCTATCAGAAAGAAGCAGCCGATGCACTTGTCGGAAACGGGGGACCGGGCACAGGCTTTGGAACCATCGTTCTTCCGTGCGGTGCAGGTAAGACAATAGTCGGCATGGAAATAATGTCGCGCTTAAAGACAGAAACTCTTATCCTTACGACAAACGTTACGGCAGTCCATCAGTGGATAAATGAACTGTTAGATAAAACGAACCTGACAAAAGAGCAGATTTCTGAATATACGGGAGAAAGCAAAGATTTAAAGCCGGTTACAGTGGCAACTTATCAGATACTTACCTGGAGGCCGGACAAAGATGCACCCTTCCCTCACTTTTCTATTTTCCGCGAAAAAAACTGGGGACTTATCATTTATGATGAAGTGCATATTCTTCCGGCTCCCGTATTCCGTGTTGTTGCAGAGCTTCAGGCGGTACACCGGGTAGGACTTACGGCAACCTTAGTAAGGGAAGACGGACTTGAAGGCTTCGTATTCTCTCTTGTCGGTCCCAAGCGATACGATGTCCCGTGGAAGGAACTGGAAAAAGAGAAATGGATTGCCTCCGCTCAATGCATAGAAGTACGAATTGATTTTTCGGATGAAGACCGGCTTAATTACTCGGTTGCCTCTCCGCGCGAAAAGCACAGGATTGCAAGTGAAAATCCGGTTAAACTTCAGATTGTAAAAGAGCTTACGCAAAAGTTTTCTGATGACCGGATTCTAATCATAGGACAGTATCTTTCGCAGCTAGAAGAAATTGCTTCGCTTCTTAAAGTGCCGCTTATTACGGGAAAAACACCTTCTTCTGAACGCGACAGAATCTATGCAGATTTTAAATCAGAAGCTTCGCGCATTCTTGTTGTAAGCAAAGTTGCAAACTTTGCAATAGACCTTCCGGATGCAAGCATGGCAATTCAGGTAAGCGGAACTTTCGGAAGCCGTCAGGAAGAAGCACAGAGACTTGGACGCATTCTTCGTCCCAAAGAAAGAACATCCCGATTCTTCACACTCATAACAAGAAATTCAACGGAAGAAGATTTTGGAAACAATCGGCAGAAGTTTCTTGCAGAACAGGGGTACAGTTACAAAATAATCCGCTATGAAAATTCCGGAAGCTTTGATGAACTTACTGATGATGAAACGGAGAAGCAGCCATGATCGATAAAGCCCTTGCACAGGAACTTCTTGAATGGCAGGAAGCCGTAACAGCCCTGGAAGACAGTTACTTCTTTGATATAGTCCGCATTTACCTTGGTCCGCCGGAAACTCCGTTTAACAAGCAGAATGTAATAAAGAAGCTGTCTGCCTTTCTTAGAAAAGAACAGAACAAAAGCAATATAATTTCCCTTCTTGATGATGACGATATAAAAATCCTTAACGTAATTCCGCTCTTAAAAAACTGCACGCTCCAGATGCTTTTAGAATTCTTTCGTGGAAGTGAAGGATTTAAAAACTTAAAGACACATTCAGATTTTTATGCACGCATTGCAAACCTCGAAGACAGGCTTGTAATCTTTCACTTAAAAAAGGACGGAAAAACAATAATAAAAATCAACCCGATGCTAAAGGAAGAACTGGAAACCACAAGAAAGAAAACTGCCTTAATCTCGGAAGCCTCCTTTACAAAAACAAAAGACACTTCGTTTCCGCTTTCACGGGAATTCATTGCGTCCTTTATTTCTTACCTGTATTTTCATAAAAATCTTACCAAAATAGACGGAACCTTAAAAAGAAAAAATGCACAGGAACTTTCAGGACTGTTTGAAGGCTGTTCAGAAGAAAGGTTTGAAGCAATACTAAGGGGATTAAAAAACCTGCGTATTCTTTCGGAATCAGACGAAGGCTTTGAATGTGACAGAGAAAAACTAAAAACCTTTTCCCTACTTTCTTTTTCCGACTGCTGTTTTTTTCTGTGCGCAGCATGTACGGGAAATTTTTCCAGAAGCACTCTGCAGAAAAATGCAGAGCTCATAAAAAATATTTTTTCTGCAACAAGAGGTCATCCCTGCACAAAGGAAACTCTCCTTCAATGTGCCTTCATCACTGCACAGAAAAACTCTTTGGACAATACACCTTCACGTTTTGTTTCTCTCATGTCAAAAACCTTTGAAGACGGAAATAATTTTTCTTCCGGCATTACAGTTTTACTCACTGAATACGCACTGTCCCTTGGTCTTTACAAAAAATGCGGCGAAACAAAAAAAGGAGAAACTGTATACATAGCAGATGAAGACATTCTTCGTTCCGAAGCAGCACCCGACGGAAAGGTTCTTAGCATAGATGCTTCCGGACGGACAACCCTTATGCCGGGACTTTCATTTCATGAACTTCTTGAACTTTCTTCTATATTTGAACTTATAAGGTTTGACACGGTTCCCTTACTCAACCTTACGCGTAAAAGCGTTTCAGAAGCCTTTTCTGAAGGATTAAATTACGAAGCCCTTTCTGCACTTCTGGAAAAAAGAGCTGTTTATTCAATCCCGCAGAATATTCTTTTTGATATAAAAGAATGGGAAACTGCAAATGCTTCTGCAGAACTTTACTACGGTTTTATTCTAAAGCTGGACGCTTCCTATTCAATGATTGCAGAAAAAAATCCTGAATTAAAAAAACACCTTATAAAAGAAATTTCCAAAGGTATTTTTCTTACTGACTTTTCCGGAAAACAGGATGCAGAACGTTTATTAAAGGATGCACTTCCGGGTTATTCAGGAAGAGTAAATACGGCAGAAGAAAAAGAAGAAAAACTTCCGTACACATTTCCGCTTCTCAGGGAAAACCCGGAAACCGAAAATCTTTTTTCCATTAAAGATAAAAATGATAATTCAGAAAACGGGGAATCAAAAAAAATAAACCGAGAAGAAATACTTTCCTTTATGAAGAAAAAACTTTCCGATATGCAGATGTCAAATGATCAGAAAGAAGGTCTTCTTGACCGTATCGAAAAGAGACTTGTTATAGACGAAACCCAGCTTAATCCAAACAGTGTACGCTTTGAACGCACGGAAGCCCTCGCAATGGATCACACGGGAAAAATTCAGCTTATAGAAACTGCCCTCAGGGACGGAAACGTTCTGTGCATAAAAACAGGTGGAGCAGAAGCCGTAGGAAAGCCGCTTCATCTGGATAAAAAAAGCGTACTTCCGGAACTTTTACTGGAAGACAGCATAACGGAAAAACAGATAAGGATTCCCGTAAGCAAAATTACCCGCATTAAAAAAATCAGAAACACCTTTTCATCATCAGAAAGAAGCGGTCTTTAAAAACTTCCTTCAAAATGTTAGTATGACCCGGGAGCTAAAATGGAACGAACAAAAATCTGCCTGACTTTAACAGGAAAAACCATAGCAGAAAACCTTCAGACACTAAAAAAATACCGTCAGTATATCGACATGGCAGAACTAAGAGCCGACTTTCTCGAAGACGACGAAAAGCTCTATGTAAGAAAGTTTCCGCGTCTTGCAGGCCTTCCGAGCATTCTTACGGTAAGGCGAAAAATAGACGGCGGTCAGTTTGATGAAGGAGAAGCTTCCCGCACAATTATCTTCGGAAAAGCCCTCTCTTTTGCAGGTGAAGACAGTCAGGATAATTTTGATTATGTTGATTTTGAAGAAGACTTCCGTGTTCCAAGTCTTCAGGATGCCGTTCACGCTTTCGGAACAAAAATAATCCGCTCCGTACACGACATGAAAAATCCTGTACGAAACTTAAGGGAACGTCTGGAAAGCTTAAATGCAAGCGGAGTAGAAATTCCAAAGATTGCCTTTATGCCTCACTCGCTCAAAGATGTTCAGGATTTGTTTGAACAGGCACAGGGCTTAAAAGATTTTAACCACATTCTGGTTGCAATGGGACCGCTTGGAACTCCATCCAGAATTCTCGGCTCCAAATTAAAAAACTTTCTTACGTATACCTCTCCTTCAGAAACCACCGGTAATCTTTCCTGTCTTTCTCACCTGGATCCGGTTACTCTTAATGATGTGTATCACTTCAGAAATATTACAGAATCTACAGAACTTTTTGGAATAACAGGCTGGCCGCTTTCTGCAACCTCAAGTCCTGAAGTTCACAACAAAGCCTATGCAGAAAAAAAACTTGACTGCGTATATATTCCGTTCCGTTCAGAAAAGTTTTATGATGCACTTTCTTTTGCAACAGCAGTCGGCATAAAAGGTTTTTCCGTTACAATTCCGCATAAAGAATCAGCTGCAAAAGAAGCAGATATAGTTGACGAGAAAGTAAGTGCCATCGGAGCAAGCAACACAATGGTTTTTAAAGACGGCAAATGGTTTGCATACAACACGGATGCACCGGGATTTGCACGTTCGCTTCTGGAATTTACAGGACTAAAAAATCTTAAACATAAAAAAGTTTCTGTAATCGGAGCCGGAGGGGCTTCCAGGGGAATAGTCTACGCACTCTCTGAACTCGGAGCTAAAGTCTGTATTTTTAACCGCACACTCAGCAAAGCAAAAGAACTTGCCGTTAAATACGGATTTGACTACGCACTTTTAGACACTGCTTCTGCCGACAAAATCAAAAAATACAGTGACATAATAATTCAGACAACTTCAAAAGGCATGGGAGAAAAAGGTCCTTCAAACTCAGAGAATGATCCGATTTACTTCTATGACTTTTCCGGAAAAGAACTTCTTCTTGACATAGTTTATCATCCTGCTGTGACCCCGGTAATGAAACGGGCTTCCGAATCCGGCTGCAAGGTTCTTAACGGCTACGACATGCTGAAGTATCAGGCTTATGAACAGTTTAAACTGTTTACGGGAACAGATATAAATTAGGAGAAAAAAATGGCACTTTCGAAAGATGAACAGAAGGTTCTTGCTGCTCGTCATGCAGTAGACACGCTCATTAAAAACGGAAAGATTTTTTCCGGAATGAAAATCGGCCTTGGAACAGGAAGTACGGCCCTTCCTGCCGTAAAACGTCTTGCAGAAAAAATTCAGGACGGAACTTTAAAAGACATTAAGGCAGTTTCCACAAGTTTCCAGACAACTCTTGCCTGTGAAGAACTCGGCATTCCGGTTTACACGCTCAACGACAAGGCAATAAACGGCTCACTCGATCTTGCAATAGACGGAGCTGATGAAATCGGACCGGACAACACACTCATCAAGGGAGGCGGAGCAGCTCTCCTTCGCGAAAAAATTATTGCATATTCAGCAAAAGAATTTGCAATTGTTGCAGATGAATCAAAAGACGTAAAAGACCACGGAACAAAGTTCCCACTTCCCGTAGAAATAATCAGTGAAGCACGAGTGCCGGTAATTCAGGCCCTCGAAAAGCTCGGCGCGTCCTGTGTTTTACGCGAGGGTGTAAAAAAAGCAGGTCCTGTAATTACCGACAACGGCAACATGATTATTGACTGTACCTGGAAATCTCCGGTAGATCCTTTTGATTTAGAAGACAGGATCAACAGGATAACCGGTGTTGTAGAATGCGGTTTCTTTACAAAAATAAAGCCGCTTGTGTTTATTGCACAGGCGGCCGGTAACGTTGTAGAACGCTAAGTATCAGTTAACCTGAATTCCTGTTTTTCTTTCGTCAAAAACATACAGGCTCAAGGTTGAATCAACTTTTACTTCATAAGGGATTGTAAGAGTTTTTCCCGGATGCATAAAATCTATGATAACTCTTGCATTTCCTTCCTTATCAATTGATTCAAGACGAACCGGAACCGGGAAAGGATAATCAGGAAGTTCACACCTGAAAAGCCCGCAGACGATTTCGTCACCTTCCTTTCTCGGAACAAAAGATATTTCGGAATAAACATCAGAATAAGGGGCAAGTTCTCCATGTGGAGCTGTAACTGAGAATGTTCCGTCTTCACGGGCAACCTGAGTAAATCTGAATGTAAGACGGGTTTTCTTCATTAAATCGAGTAATTCCTGAACAGAAGAAACATTCATTTCCGGAACAGCAACTGTTTCTGTTTCGTTACCGCTGCTTACAACGAGAGTAAGTTTGACTGCAGAATAAATATCTGTTCCTTCTTCCGGAGACTGAGTAATAACCGTTCCGCGAGGAAGATTTGATGCAACATAAACCGGAGGAGCAACATCAACAAGAGGAGCTTCTCCTGCATAAAGAACTTCAAATCTTGTCTTTACTTCCTGATACATTTTTCCGGTATAGTTTTCCATTACAGAAAGAGCCTTTCCGCGGCTTACAGTTATAGTAACATTGCGGTAAGCTTTTATAATTGATTTTGCACGGGGCTCCTGTTCAAGAATCATTCCTATATCGCTGTTATCATCTGAATAGCGGAAGTTTATCTTTGCATACAGATGCTTCTGCTGCAATTCAAAAAGTCCGGTATAGACATTTTTTCCGACAACATCCGGCATCATTGTTTTTTCTGCACCCTGAACCGAAATAAAGAAAACTGCAAGTGCCGCCGCCAGCATAATAACAAACGAACCTGCAACTGTAAAAATGAGTGATTTGCCTGAACCTTTGAATGATTCAACCTGAGTTTCAAACTCACCCCTTAACTGCTCCTTAATTCTTTTTACCTTGTCTGACATACCTTACCTTCTATTCTAATATTGTACCAATAAAATTTCTTGCACCATTCATGAACGATTTGTAGTCCATGGCTTTTTTTGACTGCCACTGAAGTTCCGTTGCAATAAGAACACCGTCGCCAGTCTGAATCAGGATTCCCCTCTGCTTGTTGTAGTCAAGCACTGTTCCCGGAACCGCCTGTGTATTCTGAGGAACTGAGCTGTCCTGAATTGCAATTTTAGAAGCAGCACGAGCCTTAATGATTCTTAACTGCTGTCCGTTTGAATAAGTAAAAGTTCCCGGCCACGGAGTATAAGCCCTGATCTGTGCATCAATTTTAAGCGCACTGTCCTTCCAGTTTATACGGCCGTCTTCTTTTCTGATATGTGAACAGTAACTCGGGAGTCCTGTCTGCTTTTGAGCTTCCGGAAGTTTATTCTCTTTTGCAATCTTTCTGAGAATATTTGTTATTCCGATACCACCGTAAAGAGCTGCATTATTAAGAAGCTGTTCTGCAGTTTCTGTTCCCGTAAGGCCAGTTCTCTGCTGAAAGAAAACATCTCCTTCATCGATTTCCTGAGTCATCTGCTGAATCGAAAAACCGGTTTCCGTATCCTGATTTAATATGCAGGCATTTACCGGAGTTGCACCGCGATACTTTGGAAGAAGAGACGGATGCAGGTTAATTCCGCCGAACCTGAACAGAGAAAAAAACTTCGGACCTACGATGTGCCCGTAAGCAAAACACACGAACACGTCCGGCTTAAGGGCTGCAATCTGTTCTCTCTCCGGAGCCGAAATATGCTCTGGGGTAAGGACAGCAATATCATCACCGCGTGCTTCGTTCCAGATGCGAACATAATGTTCTACTTCTGTAGGAATAAGTTCCTTATGACGGCCCTGTGCTGCAGGCGGATTTGTAAGGACACCGACAATCTTGTATTCTTCGCCGTCAGCATCCTTTGACATTGCGCTGTCTTTTAAAATGAGTTCAAGTGATTTTG
Source organism: Treponema sp. (assembly GCA_017614655.1). Lineage (GTDB taxonomy): Bacteria > Spirochaetota > Spirochaetia > Treponematales > Treponemataceae > Treponema_D. The sequence goes on from JAGABO010000099.1 coordinate 10,237, forward strand.
CAGAGGCAGCGGGACTTCCGCCGTAGATTACACGAAGCATCAGGCCTCCTGTCTGGCTTTCTTTGCGGCAAGCTTTGCTTCGAGAGCCGCCTTCTTTGCAGCCTTGGCAGCCGCTTTCTTCTGCGCACGTTCGGCTTTTTTCTTAAACGATTCAATCACTTTTTCTTTAAAGTCTTTGTCACCGCGGTCTATATAAAGAATGCCGTCAAGATGATCATTTTCGTGCTGAATTATTCGCGCAAGAAGTCCGTCTGCATCATCAATTGTAAACCGCTTTCCGAATTCATTAAGGGCAGTAACGGAAACCTTTACAGGACGGATGATTTTTTCGCATTCACCCGGAATGGAAAGGCAGCCTTCCTCGTATTCAGAAGTTTCCTGAGAAGTCTTTATGATTTCCGGATTGATAAAAACCCGGCGCACTTCATCATCAGAAATAAGTACAAAAAATCTTTTTGCAATTCCAACCTGAGGAGCAGCAAGTCCGACTCCGTTTGCACTTATCATAGTTTCGAACATTTCTTCAAAAAGAGAACGCATTTCATCATTAATTTCTTCGGGCTTTACTGGCTCACACTTCTGCCTTAAAACCTCTTCACCAAGTTTTGTAATCCTCATTCTATTTCTCCAGACGAAGTCTTGCAGCCCTGGCATGTGCGGCAAGTCCTTCTGCATCTCCAAGACATCCTGCAGCCTGCGCCGACATTACGGTTCCTTTCTTTCCGTCTTTAGTGCGGAGGGTTGTAACTGTCTTAAGGAACACGCGTACGCTTAAGCCACCGGTAAAGCGTGCACTTCCCGAAGTCGGAAGCGTATGATTTAATCCTGCAGCATAGTCTCCGAAAACTTCTGCAGCTCCGTGTCCTATAAATAGTGAACCGAAGTTTCTGCAGAGAGCCTGAATCCTGTCGCGCTCCTTTCCTGCTTCCATTGCAAGTTCAAGATGCTCGGGGGCCTTTCTGTTTGCAAGATCAGCAGCCTCTTCGAGTGTTTTTGTAATTATAATTTTTCCGTAGTTATCGATAGAAGCACGAGCCGTCTCTTTTGTAGAAAGAGTTTCCAGCTGCCTTTCGATTTCGTCACTTACTTTCTGAGCAAGGCTTCTGTCGGTAAGGGCAAGCACCGGCTGTGCTACAACATCGTGTTCAGCCTGAGCAAGAAGATCTGCGGCAAGCCATACAGGGTTTGCAGTTGAATCTGCGATGATGAAAACTTCCGTAGGACCTGCAACCATGTCAATTCCGACATTTCCGTAAACAAGACGTTTTGCTTCTGCAACAAATTTGTTTCCCGGACCTGCAATCACATCAACACGGGGAATGCTTTCCGTACCGAACGCAAGGGCAGCAACAGCCTGTGCACCTCCGGCAGCAAAAACTTTTGTTACTCCGCAGATGTAAGCTGCAGCCATGATGTTTGTATCTGCGTAAGGCTCACCTTTATTAACAGGATGTTCACGCGGAGGAGTACAAAGGTATATTTCTTTAACACCGGCAGCAACTGCAGGAGTTACCGTCATTACTACGGTACTTACCAGAGGAAAGCGGCCTGCAGGAACATAAACGCCGGCTCTTTCTACAGGAATGTTTTTCTGCCCCGTAAAAAGTCCCTTCTCCAGTTCTACTTCAAAATCATCAAAGGATTCGCGCTGTTTACGGGCAAACTTAAGGGCAAGGTCACGGCTGTAGCAGAGGGATTTGTAAAGTTCAGGATTTTCGTTCTGCATTTTAAGGGCAGCAGCTTTAAGGTCTTCCGCGGAAACTTCAAAAGATTTAAGGCTTACCTTATCAAAGCGTTCGGTGTATTCCCGAAGAGCCGCATCTTTATTCGTGCGGACATTTTCCAGCACCTCGCGGACAGCAGCAATTTCG
>JAGABO010000013.1 GCA_017614655.1 Treponema sp.
CCCATAATCGGAGGCATGAGCTGTCCGCCTGTAGATGCAGCAGCTTCAACTGCTCCGGCAAATTCACTTTTATAACCGAGACGCTTCATCATCGGAATTGTAAACGAACCTGAACCTACAGTATTTGAAACTGATGAACCTGAAACCGTTCCTAAAAGTGCCGAAGAAAGAACGGCAACCTTTGCCGGTCCGCCGCTCGTAACACCAGCAATCGCATTGCAGATGTCAATAAAGAACTGTCCGATTCCTGTTTTTTCAAGAAGTGCACCGAAAAGAATGAAAAGATAAATGAACGTAGAACAAGCTCCGATCGGAGTTCCTATGATTCCTTCCGTAGTGTAATACAGATGAGAAACGACACGCTGCAGTGAATAGCCGCGGTGATTAAGGAAGCCAGGAAGATATTTTCCTGTAAACGCATAGACAATGAAAACCGCAGCGATAATCATAATCGGAACGCCTACAATGCGGCGACAGCTTTCAAACAGAATAAGGATTGCAACTATACCGATTGCAATGTCAACAGTGGTATATGCACCTGCTCTCGTAAAGAGCGGCGTAAGGCTTGTGTGGAACGTATTGTTGAAAAAATCAAGAAAGTTCTGCGAATAGCCGCCGACCATGTAAATCCAGCAGCCCGCGCCTGTAAGTCCAAGTACGAGGTCGTACCAGGGCAAAGTATTTTTGGGGCTCTTTTTAGTCGGAGGAAAAAGAAGGAAAGCGAGCAGCTGAACGAATGCAAGATGCGTTGCCCTCAGAACCTGCGCCGTAACGAGTCCTGAAATAGTTGCATACAGCTGGAATATTACAAAAACCAGTGAAACAAAAACCGTTATGTACTGCCTCCAGCACTTATGCTCACGGTAAGCCTGCTCGCGGTCAAGTTCCTGCATGAGCTTTTTCATTTCATCTTCGTTTGTCGTAGGTAAGATTTCTTCTATCTTGCCGCTTGAAGGCTGAACTTCATTTTCTTCATTTAACTGCGACGCAGAATTCAATTCTTCATCCTGCTTTAATTCGTCCATCACCTGCTCCTTACTTTATGAATAAAATAATCTATGTAACTTACAGTTTCAGTTTTCAAAATCAAACTTGTCTGCGGAGGAAAATAATCTTTTAAAAAGATTTCTCCCGGAATTTTTATGTAATCTGTTCCGTAAATTCCGTTTAAGGAATCAGGCGAAAAGGAATGCTCCGCAATCACTCCTACTGCCATTACAAGATACGGAAGATTTCTGTTTATGTTTGAAATAACATAGCAGTCGCCGTTTACAGAAAAGTCCGCTCCGGGAGTTTCCTCTGGCTCAGGAATTCCTGCACCGTACGAAACAAAATGCGTCTTTTCTAAAACAAGCGTGCCGTCTGTGCGGCATCTGTAAAAATCATGTACGCGCCCCTTATTAACAGAATGCGTGTACGAAATGATAAAACCCTGCCTGTAAGCTTCAGCAGAATAAAACCTTTCTGACGGATTTTTACGGCTGCTTACAGACAGGACTTTTTTTGCAGGAGCAAAAAACATTATTCCTGCAAAAGATAATGATATAAAAAATACTAAAAGTAATTTTTTATGGAACATGCGGGTTTCCGCTTAGTTCATCAAGCCAATCTCTTTATAGTATTTTACGGTACCCGGATGGAACGGAACAGAAACACCGGTAACTGCAGTTTTTGCAGAAACTTCCTTTCCCTTAGCATGACCGTTTCCAAGATCCTCAACACCGCTGTCGAGTGAAACCGTTCCGTCGCTGAGAGTCTTTGCACCGCCTGAAAGTTCGGCAGCTCCGGCTGAAAGGGAAGATGTACCTTCCTTAAGAGAAGCGGCACCTTCGGAAAGGGCAGCAGTACCGTTTTTAAGAGAGGCAGCACCTTCAGAGAGAGCAGCTGTTCCTTCCTTAAGTGAACCTGCACCGTCCTTAAGAGCACCTGTACCTTCCTTAAGTGAATCAATTCCGTCAGCAAATTCGCCTATACCGTCATCAAGTTTTACTCCGCCCTCATTAAGCTTGCCTGCGCCTTCTGAAAGTTTTGCAGCACCGTCATTTATCTGACCAGCAGCGTCATTAAGCTTTGATGCACCATCTGAAAGTTTTCCTACACCAGATTTCAGGTCTTTGGATTTTTCAAGAAGTGTGCTTATTCCGTCATAAAGATCTGAAGTTCCGTTCTTAAGCTTTAAGGAAGCTTCAGTGAGCTCGTCGATCTTTGATTTTAATTCATCTACTGTAGATGTAGGATCTATGCCGAGTTCACTGAAGATATCGTTTGTAACTACTGTAACAGATGTTTCAAGTGAAAAGTCTGTTACGTCTGCAGATACTTCAAAATATTCAGGAATATTGATCATGCTTGTGTCGATGGCAGGATCTTCTGTCTGTCTTCCTGTTTCCAGGCTCTCCTTAAGACCAGGGAAGGCACCGCCTGCACAAATACATCTGTTTCCGTCAGAAACGACCTTGCCGTTTACTGCTTCAACATTTGAGAATTTGCTGCTGTCAAGCACAAGTCCTGTTACTGCTGCGAACGGAACTGAAACAGTGTATTTCTTTCCGTCAACATCTATTGTTCTTTTTTCAGTGTTGGTGTAGTCAAAACGGATTGTTACGTGTCCGCTTTTACCCGCAAGTTCTGCTGGTGTTACCTTGTCTCCGTCAAGTGTGTATGTAACTGAAAGCTTTACAGGAAGATCTCGGTCTGTTTTTCCCTGATAGTAGATATCAGAACCGCCAGCCTGCCACATAAGACCATTTCCGGTCTCGGAATATGCTTCGCTGCCCTTTACGTTTACAATATCTGAAAGGTTGGATACATCGTTTAAGATCTGAAGTGAATCCGGATTTGATATCCAGTCGCTTACTGTAACGTCTTCAGTATTGCCGTCTGCAGAAGCATTGACATAAACTGTTTCGTTTTTGGTAAGAGCGTCACCGTTCTGTGTTGAACGTGAATTGTCTTCTGTCTGCTGAGTTTCCTCTGACCGAGCCTGTACTTCGGAAGTTTCTTCAGTTTCAGGTTCTTCGTTTCTGCTTTCAGCATAAAGAACGGTAAATCCTGAAGATAAAGCAAGTGCAGTAACTCCTGCGATTATTTTTATATATTTGGATTTCATGATGTATTCCTCC
>JAGABO010000100.1 GCA_017614655.1 Treponema sp.
AGTCACCATTCAGTTTGATAAACCGCTGCAATATTGCTGCTACGCGCATTTAAGCGCATGGAAACTATTTGTTTCTGCCGCTCACGCGGCATGCGCTTAAATGAGCGTTTTCTCAAACTGAATGGTTCCTTCGCACTGTTTTCTGCGTTAAAACTGATTCATCTAAAGATATGACTTCCGCATTATAAGAACTGTAACTGAAAAAAAGGCTGAAAACGACATTTGAGCGATGGCAAGCGCCAGAGGCGCGCAGTCCGATACCAATTTCGCTCAACCAGGCGTTTTCCACCCGGTTTTTGCAGTGAGAAGTTCTTGTAATGCGGAAGTCATGTTTCAATTATTAGCAAAATAATATATAATCATACCTATGAACTATGAAATGCTTGATTTGCCCAAAGCCGGAGATACTGTTGTTGTCGGCTTAAGCGGCGGTGTTGATTCTTCCATGACAGCCGTACTTTTAAAGGAAAAGGGATGCAATGTAATTGGCGTTACAATGTCCCTGTGGAAAGGGGATTTAAAACTTGATCCGTCTCTTCCCGTTCATGACAGCTGCTATGGTCCGGGCGAAGAGGCCGATATCGAAGAGTGCCGCGAATTCTGTAAGGAGCAGGGTATTCCCTATCATGTCATAGATGTAAAAGATGAATATCAGAAACAGGTGCTTGATTACTTTAAAAATGAATATCGCTCGGGCCGAACTCCAAATCCGTGCATCAGGTGTAACCGCTTTATAAAATTCGGAGCGCTTCTTGCAGGTATTTCAAAAATCGGAATTGAATATGACTGGTTCTGCACGGGTCACTATGCAAAGATTGTCCGCGGCGATGAACCGGTAAAAAATCTCTACGGGGAAGATGCATCAGAATCAGAAAACGGAGAAACACACCCTGCTCAGATTGCAGTTGCCCTTGATGTAACAAAGGATCAGGCTTACTTTTTAAACCGCATTCCTTCTTCTGTTTTAGAAAAGGTTCGTTTTCCTTTGTGCGAGTATACAAAAAAAGAAGTTTTTGCAATGGCACGGGATAGGGGCTTAAAGGCTGCCCAGAGGGAAGAAAGTCAGGACTTTATTCCGCCTGAATATTTTGAACAGCTTTTTTCGGATAAGCCTTCCGTTCCAGGTGATTTTATAGACATGGACGGACACGTTCTTGGAAAACACCGCGGCATTGAGCATTATACAATCGGGCAGCGAAAGGGGCTTGGAATAAGTTCTACGGCACCGCTTTATGTTGCAGAAATTGACGTAAAGAAAAATCTTGTTGTTTTAGGCCGTGACAGTGACCTTTTGTGTTCAGGGCTTATAGCTGATGATTTTGTCTGGCCGGCTGATTATGACCCGTGTACGTCGTTTGATGCGTTAGTAAAGATAAGGCTTGCTTCCCGTCCTGTAGAAGTTTCTGTTTCTCCCTATGAACCAAAAGAGGGGGAATCATTTACCGGTAAGGCATACAAGGTTATGTTTAAGGAAAAGCAGCGCGCAGTTGCTCCGGGGCAGTCGGCTGTTTTCTATAAAGACGGCGTAACAATAGGTGCGGGCGTAATTTCCAGAGCTCTTAAGTAAAAAAAAGCGGAACTGCTTCTATAAAGGAAGCAGCTGCTTAATAAGTGTCTACTATAAAGCGTTCCGTTTTTTTGTTTCCCAGAAGATCTGTGAGCGTTACTGTGATTTCGTTTTTTCCGCGTGAGAGTTCAAGAACGGAAATAAGCTGTCTGTTTTTTTCCGGATAGAATTCGGCTGCGCTGTAGTTTTTGTTTCCCTTTATGCGGAGTTTTCCGTCTTCCGAAAAGATAAAGTCCATAGTAATTGTTTCCATGGAAACTCCGTTTACATAAACCTGAGTTCTGTAAGGAACGGATCTTTCGTTTCTTTTTTTATAGAAGGAATAACTTCCGGATGGCATTGATTTTACTTTTGCAGCATCGTAAACAGTACCTTCACGGGAAATAAATACGGCTTCCGAAATTTCAAGAGATTCTTCTCTTTCTGCACGGGGCAGCGGAATGCGGGGATTTACTGCACCGGAATTCTTAAAGTCCAATACCTGAAATTCCAGTGCTTCTGAACCTTTGTGCCATGAAGAGTTTCCGCTTTCTCCAAGAAGGATTCCTTTTTTTACATCCGATGGAAGTTCCGGAAGGTAAGGGTCTCCATTAAGGTTTGCGCTTACCGTTGCAAATGAATCTTCATGAAGAAGAATAACAGTGTTTCCTAATGCTGATTCGAATCTGCCGAAGTCTTCTCCGTGTTCACGTATTCTTACAAGAAGCTTTCCGTCCTTTACAGAATGAACCTGTGCGCTGTTGGAAAAAATCATTGATGTGCTGATTGTATTTCCGCGTCTTTGCCCGAAGTATGAATAAAAATCTTTTCCGGAAGAAGCTTCCTGCGGCCAGTCAAATGCAGATGCCCTGAAAAAAACTGAGCATGTAAGTATAGTCAATAAAATCTTTTTCATAATAACCGCCTATTTTCTGCTTACCGTTATTGCGGAGATTTTTTTATCTCGACCGACAAAAAGTTTTGTGCCTTTAGCCTTGATGAATGCATGCTGTGCCTTGAACGAAAATTCTGCAGCTTTGTTTTGAGAGTCTTCTATGATAGTTACTGTACAGGTATCTCCGCTGCGGCTAAGAATATAGAAAAAGTTTTCTGCAGGACTTTCTTCTATCTGACTGATAAGGCCTTCAAGAGGAATAATGATGTTTTTTCTTTCTTCCGGAATTGCAATTCCTATGCCGCCGCTGCATCCGTAGAATATACTTTTTCCGTCGCGTGAAAATTTTACCGGCTGCTGTTCATAAGTTTCGTTTTTGAGTTGGGCGTGGAAAATTATTTTTGAATGATTTTCTTCTTTTTTTGAAACAATAAACCTTTGCGGTTCATGTCCCGAAATGCAGGCTGCTGTGGTTCCGTCGTATGAAATTCCTGCTCCCAGTATTACAGGATAGGTGCAGCCTTCTGCAACAAAGTCCTGAAGTATGTTTCCCCTGGGATCAAATGCAATCATCCTGCCGTCTGCATAACCTGCGAGAAAGGCTTCTTTAGAGGAAGAAAATGCAGTTATCGGAGCATAGTATTCGTACCGCCAGAATTCATTTCCATTGACATCACATTTTATAAAGGTTGAACCTCCGGGTATAAAAACAAAGATTCTGTCTTCTTCAAAAAAAGGAAATCCTTCGCTTTTTATAACTCCGAGTTCATTTCCTTTAGGTGAGTAGAATTTTGTTTCTGCTGCATCCGGTGAAAATGGTGCTATATAGTTTTCCGAAACTGCTGCCTTATACGGGAAGGAAACGGCATAAGCGATTTTTCCGTCTTCTGTAAAATATCCTGCATCCTGACCAAGTCTGAACGGAATGCAGTCTTGTTCCGTTTCGGAAGGTGCGTCTGCAATCGATACCGTCCATTCCGGTGTAAAATGAAGTTCCGTTCCCGTGGGTCTTAATGCAAGAATTATATATAGAAGGCAGAAAACTGTACTGAGTATTATTATTCTTCCGGTTTTGCTTTTTACATCCATGATGATATATTATTGAATACCCTCTGTTTTTTCAAGATAAGAATATTTGCCCCCCCGTTATCTGGCTCAAAAAAAAGGCTGCCCGAAAGAACCTTGTGTTCTTACAGGACAGCCCCATTTCGTCAGCGGAAAACGCTATTTTTTGTAAACGCGGAATGCGCAGTTACAGGCGCCCCCGGAACCATAATTAACTACTGCTACATAGGATGTAGTTCCTGCGGCAGTAAATTCTACGTATGCTTCATCATCGGTATAGCCGATCTGAT
>JAGABO010000101.1 GCA_017614655.1 Treponema sp.
AAATGTAAACGGATTAAAAAAAGTTGAAGGGGGCCTTGTTCATAGAATTGATACAGAAACGGAAGGACTTCTTCTTGCAGCTTCTACACAGCAGGCTTTTGATTTTTTTATTGAAGAGCAGAAAAACGGGGGATTCAAAAAAGAATACGCTGCCGTCTGCAGAAAGGTTTCCCTGCTTCCGGAAGGCTTTGATTCACTTGATGAAAATTCTTTGGAATCAATTGAAAGCTCGCTCGAAGAAAAAGGTTCGGCTTCCTTTTCCGTAACTTCAAGGTTCAGGGCATGGGGAAGGGGTTCAAAAGAAGTGAGGCCCGTTTTTGAATGGTCAAACACCGCTTCCCGGAAAAAATGTTCACCGCAGCTTTACACGACGGACATCTTGCTGAAAAAAGAAGGGGGCATTTACAGGGCTTCCTGCATGATAAAAAAAGGATTCCGGCATCAGGTCAGGGCACATCTTTGCGCAGCGTTTTTTCCCATCGCCGGTGATGAACTTTACGATACGCTTATAAAACCTGACGACAGGTTTTCCTTTAAGGCCTGCGCAGTTACATTCAGGCATCCGCTTACAAAAGAAGAAGTTACCTTCCGCATCTGAACGGCTGTCAGAGCCATTCTGCTTCCTGAATACAGAACAAAAGTCGTGTTGAAAATCATTTACAAAATCAGGATAATGTAAAAATGATTACAATAAGTTACCTTGAAATTTTTGCTTTAATTACTGTTCTCTGGATTTTTTCAAGGGCATATGTCTGGAAAAAAAATAAAAATACTGAAGTAAAACCAGCGTTACGCAATGAACTTAAGCTTTTAATGTTTTATATATGCCTTATCGTGCTTGCAAGAATAGTTTATTTTCCATGGCATCACATAAACGGACATATAGGAACCTTGAATTTTGATTGTAACAGGGTTTTTCCGCCCCGCTTGAATCTTGTTCCGTTTGTTCATCTTTTTGATTATTATTCGGGCTGGAAGATGAATATAATCGGAAATATCCTGATGTTTATTCCTGTAGGAATCGTGCTTCCTGCATGCTTTAAGCGGCTTGATTCATTTTTGAACACGTTTCTTGCAGGAGCAATGATTTCACTTTTTATAGAAATCAGCCAGCTTCTGTTTTACGAACGCTGCAGTGATGTTGATGATTTTATTATGAACAGTGCCGGTGCTGCACTCGGAGCGCTTGCTTATTTCGGCATAAAGAAAATCCGGCGGCACTAATAAGTTTCTGTGCTTATTTTTGAATTGCAGACAACCTTCCGTCATGCTGTGTTTAGAAATGAAGTAATTCCTTGTATTATAAGGAATTAGCGATTGCCCGAAAGGGGACTTGAACCCCTATGAAGTTTCCCTCACTAGGACCTGAACCTAGCGCGTCTGCCAATTCCGCCATCCGGGCGTGCTCTGATATTTATAAATAAAAAAAGGCTTTTAGTCAACCGCATGTTATGAATGAATTCAGCGGCACTTGTAAAGGAATAAAACAAAAACAAGAACAAATGCAAAGAAGCCGAATGCAATAAACCAGGAAGGAATATCATCAGTTTCTTCGTGTTTTTTAAATGCTTCCCTGATTTTTCTTTTAGAAGAACGCGAAAGTTTATGTTCAAGTCCGTCACTTCCGGTATTGCCGTCTGAATCAGAAAAACCGTAAAGGTCTTCTTTTGTCATTGCATAATGACATCTTGGACAGCCCTGCTTAAAAGTAGAAACACTACCGAGCTTTCCGCATTCAGGACACCGTACGGCTGCAAAGAATTTTCCGCACTTAGGACAGAATCTTGCATTTGCCTTTACTTCTGAGCCGCAGTGTTCACAGAAAAACTTTGCACTTTTTTTTTCTTTCATGATTTATTCTGTATAAAGATTATCTACAGTGTAGTCATAAATCTGCCAGATACCGTCATGCTGCCTTAAGTAATAAGTATAGCGTTTAACTTCATAATAAGTTTCGTTTTTAAACCATTCAAGAACCTTAACAAACCCCTCATTCTGAGAGTAGGTCGTTGTCTCTATGGAAAACTTTGACGGTATGGAAACAATGTTCATGTCGATTCGTGACTGCATAAGGTCAGAACGGAAAGCCCGGATCATCTCTGATCTTTCTGCTGCACTTACGGAATTGTATTTTCTCTGTCTTACAGGATCGCGCTTAAGGATTTCTTCAAGATCCATATAGAGGAAGAACTGATCCCATAAACTTTTCTGACGAGCAATAATTGTCTGTTCTACAACTTTATCCGGTCCGATCTGTTCAGGCTGGAGAAGTGTAGAAGTTTCTGCGGCAACAGGAAGAACAGAAGAAGCGCTTGCAGAAGGAGACGGCCGGATTTCAAGGCTCAGGCGGTTGGAAGTTATTACGCTGTCCTTGTTTTTGTACAGTTCAGGATAAAAACTTACTTCGACATAATATATTGACGGATCCTTTACTTCCAGATAATCCTTAAGGTTTTCTATAAATGAATACTCTTCATCCTGCTCAAGGGAAATCTCACGGAAATAAACGGTCTGATTTGTAGTTCTTTTTCTGATAAGAGACTGCGTAAACGGAAGCTTCGTGTTCTTTACGTTAAACGCATTGAAATCCAGCGAAAACATCCTGTCGTCTGCAAGCTTAAAGCGCAGGGTTTCACTTCCCTTATTCACGATAGAAATGTGAACATAAACAGGATTTTCATTTCTTTCGCCGGGATAATACATTGTCTTGTCATAGAATTTAATTGAAACATCAACATTATTATTCTCTGCATAAACAGTATGGGCAAAGACTGTAAAAAAAGCTATAATTGCAATCAGTGTGCGTTTCACAATAAATACTCCTTGAACAAAGGAAATACTGGAAGGCCGAGGCAGATTCCCTGATGCCTAATCAGCGGTTTCCTATATTATCGGAAAAAAATGGAAAAATCATTATCAACAAATTCACTTATAGACTTTCTTTCAAAATCAAAGGCTTTCCACGAAGCGGTAAATTCCTGTGCAGATAAAAAAGTAAGCTTTCCGGCAGACATCTCGGGTATTAAAGGATGTCTTGGAGCTTTTTTTATAGAGGCGTATCTTTCCAGAACCGAGCTCATTAAAAAAAGCGAATCCCAGTACGAAGGACGCGCATGGGATTGTGGTGAAGATGCCGTAATAATCTGTGCAACGCAGAAGGAAGCTGATGAATGTGAAAGTGACCTTCAGACGGTGTTTAAGGACAGGGCAGAAATCTATAAATTTCCATGGTGGGGGATGATTCCCTACAGGCCCTGCGCAAAAGGCTCCCTTGTATTCGGGGAACGTGCAGCTTTTCTTTCAAAACTTTCCGTAAAAAACCGGCGCAGGGGAAGCAAAAGAATTTTCATAATGACCGAAAGGTCTTTTCTAACTCCCGTACCTAAGCCTTCATATACAAAGTCTCTTACACGCGTAATCAGAAAAGGAGACACCGTAGATACTGCAGAACTTACGGCTTTTCTTGCAAAAACCGGCTATTTAAGGGTTCCACGGGTTCAGGTTAAGGGAGAATTTGCACTCAGAGGTGAAGTCCTTGACATCTTTATGTGCGGAGAAAAATCAGCTTCCAGAATCGTATTTGATTTTGACACGGTTGAACAGATAAAAACCTTTGATACGGAAAGCCAGTGTTCAAAAGAAAATCTCGAAAGCCTTCTGATTTATCCCAAAAAAGAAGTAATCTGGGATGAAAATTTAGTTTCCCGTCTTGAAGAAATCCTTACAAAAGAAGACAGCGAAGGAATTATAAACGGCTTTGCAGATTATGATTCAGACAGAAAAAAAGGAAAGGTAAGGGAAGCCGCTTCTAAAACAGATGATGAAGACTATCCGGAAAACAGGGATGAACTTCTAAAAAAAGAAAGTGTTCATCTTGCATTAAGCGCTAAGGGAAGGGAAGCCAAGGAAAACCTTCTTGCAGAACTTCTTGTCTCAGGAGAAAGCCTCGGGGAAGAACTTTTCTACGGCGTACTTTTTGACAGACTTTACAGTGCCGCTGACTACATCGGAAAAGACACTCCTGTTTTCTGTTTTGAATATGACAGGCTCCTTAACGCACAGAAACTCATAGAAAACGAATACGATGTCTCCTACAGGCAGGCCAGAACAGATTTCCCGGTTCTTATGAGAAACTGCATGCTTCTTGATTTTGAAACGACCGTAAATCAGAATCCTCTTCTTTTAAGGATAAGAAGCCTCGATACGGAAGAAACAGCTCAAAGTGAAGCTTTACGCATAGAATGCAGCCCCGCAGTAAGTTTTTTCGGAAACATCAATTATTTTAAGGAACAGCTTTCCGTCCTTCAGAACGAAGGAAACAGAATCTTCATCTATGCAGACAATCCTAACCAGAGCCTTCGCATAAAGGAACTTGTAAAGGAATTTTTTGAACCGCAGGATAAAGCCCTTGTTCCCGTTACGGTTCTTCCGGAAGCAGTTTCCGGCGGTTTTTCTTTAAGGGACGATAAGATAATCGTAATCCAGGAAAACGAAATCTTCGGTCGAAAAAAGAACCCTCCC
>JAGABO010000102.1 GCA_017614655.1 Treponema sp.
CGCTTTCCCCCGCTGTTAAAGACGGATACACGTTTGCAGGCTGGTCAGACGGAAACGGCATCATAAGTTCAATTCCAAAGGGAAGCACTGGAAACATCACGCTTACTGCAACATGGTCTGTTACTGGATATACAGTTTCTTACAGCGTACCGGAAGGTGCCTTGAATCCGAATGCAGGGATTACTTCATACACAATCGAAAGCGACACAATTTATCTTGAACCGGCTGTCAGAAAAGGAAACTGGAAATTTACAGGATGGTCTGACGGAAGCACAACCGTAACTTCCATTCCGTCCGGAAGTACGGAAAACAAAGTCCTTACTGCAACCTGGGAAGAGTTTGATTACGGAAATCCTGCAACGGACGAAATAATTACAACTGCAGATGTCGGCTTTTACAGAACGATTAACGAGCAGTTCGGGCCGACAGGCTGCTGCGACAAAAACGGCAACTCTTTCTCTGGAAGCGGTCTTATGACAAGTGAATACGTCAGCGTACTTAAAAAGCCTCTTGAACCGGAACTTTTCTATGAAAGAAACTACGGAAAGCTTATAGAGGACGGCGACAAAGACAGCCATCAGTACAGTAACCTTGTTCATCTTATTGTTGACTTAAGCCAGTTTTCTAAAAGAGGCCAGGCCTTAAAACCACTTTATCTTGCAAATAAGGCAGAACTTAAAGCAAAAAAAAATCTGGACGATAAGCACGAATTTGTAGCTCTTAATAGTTCTATTGTTGAACAGTACAATGCTGCAGTTAATTCAGATTCAACAAGTGATGTAGATCAGCTTTCGCTTAACGGGCTTTCTGCAATTCTTGAAGAATTCCGTTCAAAAAACAAAACTGCAGTCATAAGATTCCATTATGACCCGTGCAATGCAGGCTTTGAATATTACTGGTTCAAGGATGAAGCAAACAACACCCTTTCTTCTGAATATTTTGATTACGAGCCTTATGATTTTACGACTACAATCGGAAGTGCAGAAAAACAGGGACATATTGCGCAGGTTTGTGCTTACCTTGCTCCCTATCAGGATGTAATTGCAGCAATTGAATGCGGCTTTGTAGGTCCATGGGGAGAAATGCACGGAACAACTTACGGCGACGGTTTTATGTCTAAGGAAGACTTTAATACTTATGCACAGGGAACTCTTACAGGTTCTTATAATTTAGATCCCGTTCTTAAAAATGTAACAATAAACGAGCAGACTGTACTTGGTCTTGAAAAGGCTCATTCAATTTTAGTTATGAGAAAATATCTGGAAGAAATGCAGAAGAATAATTTAAACTGCCCTCTTCTTGTGCGCTATCCGTTTACGCTCTACTCATACATGAAGATTTTTGAAAGCGAAAACATTACTAATATAAGTGAAGATATTCCGTCTATAAACGAAGCTGCCTTTGATGAATCAGATTTAAGCTGGCGCCTTGGAATGTACAATGACGGTTATCTTGGTTCTTACTCAGATTATGGAACATTCAAGATTAAGAAACCAGGTTCAACTGATCTGGAAAAAAGCCGCAGAACGGATGAAGTAGAATTCCTTGAACATTTTCTCCGCCACACAGCTTATGGTGGTGAACTTTTAGCACACGAAAGTACTTCAAAACCGGCTTACTGGGAAATGACGGATGTTTCTCCACAGAAGTACGATGCCTGTGAAGAAATGAGCGTAGTTCATCTTTCTTACCTGAACATTTCGCATAGTCCTGCAGCCTTTACTGCTCTTGATACAGTCCAGCAGATGTACAACGGTCAGACAAAGTTCCGCTACATTCTTTCTCACATGGGCTACCGCTATGTAATTCAAAATCTCAGTCAGAATGCACTTACTGTATGCGGCTCAAAGCTTAACATTAGCCTTAAGATTAAAAACGAAGGCTTTACAGAAATGCCTTTCCACCGCGTAAAAGGCTTTAAGCTTTATATTCTACCTAAAGGAAGCACACCGAAAGGAAATGAAACAGCAGTAAACGTACCGGGTGAACTTAAGGGAGATTACAGCTCGGCAGATGTAAAAGAAATTGAGCATCTCATTTCTACAAATGTCTCCCTTTCTTCTTACAGTACAGGAGACTACGATGTTTACCTTAAGGTCTGCGACATAAGTTCAGATTCAAGAATTGACGGAAAATATTACGTCCGCTTCGCAAATGAAGAAACCTGGAATGCAGCACTTAATGCAAATAAACTCGGGACAGTAACGATAGAGTAAGCACCGCATTACTGCAAAAAACAGAACAGGGCTTTCTAAACAGATGAAATTCTGCCGGAAAGCTCTGTTATGTTAAACGATTTTTCTTTGCTAATGCTCAAACACCCGGCTTACACACCTGTATCCGCCATGGAAGCAGACAACTACAGCACCACAAAGTCCATAATCATCATAAATGCTGAACCCTGGGAATGAATACTTTCTGGGCTTTGCATTTGAATCAAAATCCAGAATCTGCGGCTTCGATCTGGTTGTATCCTCATAACAGCCTGCCCACTGATCAACAGACCAGTTTTTACAGATTTCATAGCTTATATCTTCGGGTGCATAAACCGTATATACATAAACAGGAGCAACAGAACTTATTACCACATCATTTCCGCTGCCATCAAAAATAAAATCATAA
>JAGABO010000103.1 GCA_017614655.1 Treponema sp.
TGCCATGTGCGAAAAGGTAATCTCATGAACCGAAAGCGCATATTTTTTCGTAACGAAAACCGGATCATATCTCCCGGCAATGCGTTCCTTTCCGACACGCCTTTCGAGCTTAAGGAGCGTGTCTATGGAAGTGTCGATGTCCGGAACAAGAGGCTCAATGTCTTTTGAATAGGCAGTTATCGTATAAAAGAAATAAGTATTGAATTTGGAAGTAATTTCTTCCAGGCGCGGAAGAATGGGCGCATAGTTTTTTGAACAGAAGGTTACGCAGTCAACGACAGAAGGCGTCAAGTCATAGCGCGTAACCGTTTCCGGATACAGGGGATTCCTTACATATACAAACCCTTTCTTAAAGCGTTCCAAAAGCCAGGGTGAGTAAAAATGAACTAAGTCTGTCCTTCCGCCTGCATTTATTATCATGGTAAAAAATCAGGAGGCTGCCTGATAAATTCTTGTACTGCGGTCATTTCGACAAGCTCAATGACCACATCACGTAAACCTATCAGTCAACCTCCAACATTCAATATCAGCCGTTTCTTCCGTGGCAGAGCTTGTACTTCTTGCCGCTTCCGCACGGACACGGATCGTTTCTTCCTACCTTAGGCATCGTACGCATGATCGTAACGTTCTGTCCCTGACGGCCGCTCTTCATTGCAGAGTTCTGTGCCCTCATCTGAGCTTCGCGTGCATTAAATGCCTGCTGTGCTGCAGCTGCCTGTCCCTGAGGTGCAATTGCAGAACGTGCTTCTTCGTGCTGTGCGTTCATCTGCATCTGGCGCTGAGGAACTGCCCTCTGTGCACCTGCCGGCTGAATCTGAACCTTAACCTTAAAGATGCGGCTTGTAACTGCATCACGGATTTCGTCAAGCATTGCATCAAACTGGTTGAATCCGTCAATCTTGTATTCGGTAAGCGGATTCTTTGAACCGTATGAACGGAGGTGAACTGCTTCACGAAGAGAATCAAGGAACTCAAGCTGGTCAAGCCACTTCTTGTCTATGAGCTGTACGTACTGATAGCGGATGAACATGTTGAAGTTAGGCTTACCTACAAGCATTTCCTTTTCGGTAATGTCATTCTGAAGTAATGAAATAACGGACTCTGCAGTAAGCTGGTCTTTTTCAAGAACAAGACCGTAGGTATTCTTAAGGGTTTCTGCAAGTGCACTTTCTGCAGCAGCCTTATTATGACGGCTTTCGGAAGCAAGGTTTGCAAAAAGGAATTCAACGTTTTCGCGTGCATTATCCATTACGCGGGTGCTTAAATCTTCATCAAAAAGAAGTTCATCACGCTGATCGTAAATAAACTTTCTCTGCTGATTCAATACATCATCGTAGTCAAGAAGGTTCTTACGGATTTCAAAGTTGCGCTCTTCTACTTTTCTCTGTGCACGTGCAATCGACTTGTTAAGCCACGGATGGTTAATCGGTTCACCCGGCTTCATACCTACGCTTCTCATGATGTTCTTCATGCGGTCTCCGCCAAAGAGGCGCATTAAATCATCATCCATAGAAATATAGAACTTTGAACGTCCCGGGTCTCCCTGACGGCCAGAACGTCCGCGCAGCTGATTGTCTATACGGCGGCTTTCGTGGCGTTCAGAACCGATGACGTAGAGGCCGCCAAGGTTCTTGACTTCTTCGTAATCAGAAAGCCATTTTTCTTTTTCTATTGCAAGTGCTGCATCATACTGTTCCTGTGTAGCCTCGGTACCTGCACGTTTTCTTGCGCGCATTTCCGGAGAGCCGCCGAGCTTAATGTCGGTACCGCGTCCTGCCATGTTTGTAGCAACCGTAACGCTTCCCTTTGCACCGGCTTCTGCAATGATAACGGCTTCACGGGCGTGGTTCTTTGCGTTCAATACTTCGTGACGGATTCCTGCCCTTGTAAGGAGAGCCGAAAGATGTTCTGACTTTTCTACAGAAACCGTACCGATAAGAACCGGCTGTCCCTTTGCATGAACTTCCTTAACTTCCTTTACGATTGCATCCCATTTGTCGGCTTCGTTAAGGTAAACTTCATCGTTTTCGTCGATACGGGCAACAGGCTTGTTTGTAGGAATTGCAACGACTTCAAGTTCGTAAATCTTAGAAAATTCAACTGCTTCTGTCTGAGCCGTACCGGTCATGCCCGAAAGCTTGTCGTACATGCGGAAGTAGTTCTGGAAAGTAATTGTTGCAAGAGTGCGGTTGCGCTGGGCAATCTTTAAATGTTCCTTTGCTTCGATAGCCTGATGGAGTCCGTCACCATAGCGGCGGCCTTCAAGAATACGTCCGGTAAATTCATCAACAATCTGAACCTGTCCGTCGCGTACAACGTAGTCAACGTCTTCTGCATAAAGAACGTGTGCGCGCAGTGCCTGAGTAAAGTAATGAACGAACTCGAAGTTCTGTTCGTCAAAAACAGTAGAGTCATCCGTTATAAGTTTATGCTGATGAAGGATGTCGTTGATTTTATTCATTCCCTTGTCGGTGAAGGAAATGCGCTTTGATTTTTCGTCTACTTTGTAGTCACCTTCGAGTTTTGCACGTTCTTCCGGAAGCATCTGAACTTCATCAGGATAGTCGTCAGTCTTAGGGTCTTTTTCCATTTCCTTAAACTGATCAACGTACTTGTCTACTTCGTGATACTTGTATGTATCATCTTCGCCCTGTCCGGAAATGATGAGCGGAGTACGGGCTTCATCAATGAGGATGGAGTCAATTTCATCGACGATACAGAAATTAAAGCCGCGCTGAACCTTGCGCTTCGGATCTATCTGCATGTTATCGCGCAGGTAGTCAAAACCGAACTCGTTGTTTGTTCCGTAAGTAAGGTCACAGGCATAAGCTGCACGGCGGGCATCGTTATCCATGTTTGAAAGAATGCAGCCTACTGTCTGACCGAGGAATTTATAAACACGGCCCATCCACTGGCTGTCGCGTTCTGCAAGGTAGTCGTTTACCGTTACGATGTGAACGCCTTTTCCGCTTAATGAATTAAGGTAAGCTGCGCATACGCACATGAGGGTTTTACCTTCACCGGTTTTCATTTCGGTAATACGGCCGGAATTAAGTACAAGCGAACCCATAAGCTGACACGGATAAGCGCGTTCACCGAGAACACGGCGGGCAGCTTCACGGCCAAGAGCAAATGCATCAACTAAAATATCATCAAGGGTTTCGCCTTTTGCAAGACGGTCCTTTAAAATCTTTGTCTGTTCAGGAAACTGTTCATCTGTAAAACTCTGAGCCCAGTTTTCACGAGCTTCGATTGCAGCTACATAAGGCTTTAAAGCCTTAACATCGCGGTCATTTTTAGACCCGAAAATCAACGTCAAAAACTTATCAAACATAATAGAAGATAATACTGATTTTTCGACGATTTTACAATAGAATAATAAAAATAACCTCAAACATACAATATTTCTTTATCTGTAAAACATCTTCCGGCCAGTTTTATATCTTCTCATGTTTTCCCTATTGCAAATACCGCTTTTATTCAATATTCTTAATATATGGAATTAAAAAGTTTTGCCGCACTTTTTGCTGCGGGGACTGCATATATACTTTTACCGCTAAACTTTACTTCGTGTTCAAAAGATCAGATTGTTTCAAACATCACGAATGAACGACTCTTTACACTTGAATACGGAAACTTCGAAGACGAACTTAATGTTTTTGACATTGCAGAAACCGGAACAATCAACACAAGCATTGCCATGCAGGACGGTTTCTTTTTTATCGCAAACGGTGAAGCAAAAAAAATCATGGAGATGAACAGCTACGGAGACCTTCTGAACATTCTCTACAACGACGAAACAAATCCGCGCCCGACAGCTTCCATGGACAGTCAGGCTGTAAACAGCACAAGAAAATCCGCAGCCTACCCTTTTAACGAAATATCGCGCATTGCAGTTGATTCAAGAAAGTATCTTTACGTAACGGACACTCTTCCGCCGGAACGCCGGGAGACAGATGCAAAGACTTCTCAGATTTTAAGCCGTATCGTACTCCGTTTTGATGACAACGGAAACTTCATAGACTACATAGGACAGCAGGGACCGGGAGGAACTCCTTTTCCGTATATTGATTCAATTTATGCAACAGACAAGGGTGAACTTGTTGTAGTGTGCACATCCGGAAAACAAAAGTGCATCTGGTGGTATTCTAAGGAAGGCTTTCCCGTTCACACGATTTCTGTTTCTGATGCAAACATCCCGAATCCTTTTGCAGATGAAAAAACAGACGCCTTCCTTTCCATCGAAAACATCGTCTGTGACTACAGGGCCCGCATTCTTTATTTAAAGGTCGACTACTTTACAAGCTTTGTTGATGAAGCAAGCCGCGTTCAGTCGGGAATAAACTACGCAGGAACTTACCTCTATCCTTTTTATGTAGAAAGCGAACTGCTTGGAAAACCGATGGAGATTCCTTCTTACACGGAAGAAGTTACCGAGGAATTTTCAAAACAGACTTATGAAATTCCGTATGACTTTCTGGGAGTCACTGCAAACGGCTGGCTTTTCTTTATCATAAGTACGGAAGACGGTTTAAGCATTCAGATGGTTCAGCTTGACGGTCAGCGCATCTTAAAGAGAAACCTTCCCCTGGACAGAAAAAACTGCCTCTTTTACGCACTCAGTTTAAGCAGCAGGGGAATCATTTCTTCACTGATTGTAAAGCCGGAAAATGCCGAAATAAGCTGGTGGAGGACAGACTCCCTCATTCAGGCAGTAATCAAAAATTAACCGGAAAAAGCAATGGATTTTGGAAAAGACGGCTACAGCGAAGAAGAAAAAGAATCTCCGGTTTTTCATTACAAACAGGGAGACTTCCGAAAAAGAGAAGACGTAAAGCTCAGGGAACTTGCACTGGGAATAAATCAGCCCAAACGCGGACTTTTCCGTTCGCTTGTAAATACCCGCGGAAACCGCTTTATGTTTTTTACACTCATTGCAGTAACCGTTCTCTGTTTTACAATCGGCTTTTTAAGTTCTTCCCGCGAAACCTCGACTTTAAAAAATACAAAGCTTTCACTTTCTTCATTTTCTTTTGAAGACGGAGTATATGTTACCCTGGAGTTTTCTCCTTCAAAAAAATCAGACAAGCCCGCAGTCAATGATTTTAATATTGAATTCCGGGCTGTAAACAAAGAAAAAGCAGTGTGTGAAAAATCAGAACAGTTTTATGTCTATGAAAATAAAAAGGGCGGAGACAAAAGTTATATCTACCAAAAGTTTAAGGATTATGATATTATTAAAGTTGAATGTGAAGTTTCCGCTGATGATGAAACCGTTATTCTGGAATCGTCAGTAGTTCATAAGCGGTAAATACGGAGTTTTTTATGGTTCAGTTTTATTTTCTTGCAGTAGTGTGCAATCTCCTCGGAGCTCTCTTTCTTATTTCGGGGAAAAATCTTTCATCATACGACGAAACAGATGATGAAAAAAAAGGTACACTCACAGGCATTCCTCTGATTGATGACCTTCCGGTAAGACTTACGGTAGGCCTCATAACTCTTTTTACAGGAATCATAAAACTTCTCTCACCCTTCTCCGGCATTCCGGTTTTTGGTGACCTCATTCCGGCTCTTGCCTGTCTTATGTGCGGAACGAGTCTCTTACTTGAATACTACGCAGCAAAAACTTCACCGGACAACGTAAGCGAATCTGTAATGAACTTTTTTGTCGGTTCAAGAAAAATTACCGGCTTTGCATGTCTTGCAACGGCAGCACTTCACTTTATTATGCCGCAGGTAATTCTTCTCTAGGAACGCCTTAAAAATGAAAAAAATCTCTGTTGCCTGTATTGCCGTAGAAAACGGAAAAGTTCTGATTGCAAAAAGAATCCAAAAAGGTCAGATGGGCGGACGATGGGAATTCCCCGGCGGAAAAAACGAAGATGGTGAATCAGAAGAAGAAACCTGCATCCGCGAAATGAACGAAGAGTTCGGCATAAAAGTTGAATGCGGAAAGCTTATTACAGAAGGAAGTTTTTTTCATAATGACAGCGAGATTACCCTCAGGGCACACTTTATAAAAGTTCCCAGAACAGATTCCTATACTTTAACAGAACACACCGAATACAAATGGGTTAATCCCGAAGAAATAAAGAACCTTAACTTTGTTGATTCAGACCTCTTGATTTATCCTAAGGTTTTGGAATATATAAAAAACTCTGGAGAAGCTGAATGAAAAAACTTCTTTTTGTCCTTGTAACAGTTTTTTCCTTTTTTTCATGTACCGGAAGAAACCATATAAACATATCTATAAATAAAGATTACGCAATTGAACCGGGCACAAAGTGGGCACGAATCAAGGAACCGCTTGCCTCTTATAAACGCGAAGCCGATTTCGAAAGCGAAACAGTTGCAGGCGGAAGAAAAGGTGAAATAGAAATGATCAGGGGACTTTCCAGAAACAAAGGAAACACCTGGTATCTTCTTGAAAAAGGCTGGCTTAGCGACGAAAGTGTAGATGTTTATTCAAACTACCTTCGCGCAAAAAACTCAAATTAAAATTTACTCTTAAAATTAATTATTGTAATCGCTTTCCGTAATGGTAATCGAACCTAAAAACAAAACCCTGCTGTACGACGGCGTAAGGGTAGTATCTGAACCGGAAGAAAAAGCATACATATCAACATACCACTTACCTTCTTCAGATGGAGTTTCGCTGAGATTTACATCCGGATCATCTTTTACGGGAAGAGGATTATTGTCTTCATCATCTGCATTAAAATTAAATCCATAAGGCTTATCAAGTTTCCTTACAGGACGAACGGCAATTCCTTTTTCCATTACAGAACTTGCAGATTCAAAAGAATCAAAACTGTGGTCGCCGATACAGATAGAACTTTTATAATCATCACTTGAACCGTAATCATTAAGTTTTATATAAACATAACGGTCAGTTCCGGAAGCAGCTACAAAGGGTGTTTCACTTACAACATCAGAGCCGCCTGTAAAACACAGAGGCTGATATCCGAATGAACCGAGAAGCCTGTCTGCAGCAGCAGAAACAGAAGCTGTAGAACTTGTATTAAGATTATCTATCGTGTTTTCATTGCTCTTCATGGTGTTAAAGTTATTATAGATTTTATAATAAACTTCTGTTCCCTTAAAACTGAACTCGGCACCGGAGCCTATATACTGACTGTTATTTTCGCTCTGTTCGGCCGTCATAAAACGAAAGCAGAACGAAAGTGGATCGGATGAATCATAAGTGGGATAACTGTGGCCGTCCGTTACAGGAGCATCCAGAAAGTAAAAACTTTCCAAACCGCAGTCTGCAAATAAAAAAAGACAGGGAACTGCAAGAAACATAATAGTAATTCTGCGCATAAAATTCCCTGTCTTCATCATGATAAAACTTTCTTCCAGTTAATTACTGCTGGATTTTTCCTTCTGCCTTAAGAGCTATAAGACGTGACTGTGAAAGTTTTGCCCATGTTGAATCTGTGTATTCATCTACGATATTCTGATAAATTGCAGCAGCTTCTTCATAAGCTTCAAGAGATTCTTCTACACGTGCTGCAGAGAAAGATGCATGAACAGAAGCCGGGAAGAAAGGTGCATCTGCAGCCTTCTTGTAAAGTTCAAGAGCCTTCTTTGAATTGCCGCTTTCTTCGGCTGCACTTGCTGCATTAAAATAAGAGATACCTGCAGTATAAGCCTTCTCGTCTGCAAGAGCTGCAGCTTCATAGAAAGAAGAAGCCTTTTCGTATTCCTTCTTTGAATTATAAATTGAAGCTGTAAGAAGATTTGCACGAACACCTGCAACTCCAGAAAGAGCTGTATATTCTTCGAGAGCCTTAAGTGCATCTTCTGCACGAACAGCCTGTTCATCTTCCGTAAGGTCATTTGACTTTGCAGCATAAGCAAATTCAATTGCATCAATTTCTGCAAGATTCTTATTTTTTTTGCTGTTTCTGATAAGGAAAACAGACATTACAACAGCTGCAGCTGCTATAAGAAGAACTGCTACCGTAAGAATAACAGTGCGGTTCTTCGAAATAAAACTTTCGATTTTCTTTGATGAATCTTCATCTTTTCTGTTAAAAGCATTGTCTGCCATTTTTTTACTCCAGTTTTTGCAATAAGTTCGATATAAGATATAAGATTAACGCTTTTTTGTCAAAGACTGCGCTTAACCCCCAGCTCTTTTAAAAGGCGTGTAAGATATGTTCTCTGAACATCAAGGATTTTTGCCGTTTCCGTTTGATTCCATCCGTTTTCAACAAGAATCCGTTTTATATACTCCCTCTTAAATTCATCCATTGCTTCTTTTAATGTAAGCCCCGATTCTACTGACGAAGCAAAATTCTCGTTCTTTTCTGCCGTTCTGTTTTCCGATGACGGAATGTGAAGATCGGCAATCTGAATAAGAGGCGGATGACCAAGGATACAGGAACGTTCAACAATGTTTTCGAGTTCGCGTACATTACCCGGCCA
>JAGABO010000104.1 GCA_017614655.1 Treponema sp.
AACACGTCCTCCGTTTTTAAGTTCCTGCTGTTCTATGTCCGTCATGCCGGGGTTTGAAGTGCGCAGGAGTACGAACATGCCCTTTCCGTTTTTACAGTATTCTGCAAACGGCTTTAAGGTGTCAAAGCCCATGTATGGATTTACCGTAATGATGTCCGTTTCAAAGTCGCCTTCAAAATGTGCCTTTGCATAAGCACCGGCCGTTGCTGCAATGTCGCCGCGCTTTATATCGGAAATGCAGATGAGCCCGCTTTTCTTTACAAGACGGAGGGTTTCTGCATAAGCCTTTAATCCTTCAAGTCCCATTGCTTCGTAGTAAGCAATCTGAACTTTAAAGCAGCATGCACTTTCTGTTTCTGCAACGCGCTTAATGATTTCCCTGTTGTATTCAAGCACTGCCTGTGCCGGTGAAGAAAATTCTTTTAAAACTGAATCAGGTATGTAAGAAGGAGAAGTGTCCAGTCCAACGCAAAGCGGTCCGTTTTTTGCCGCCAGTTCCTGTAATGTCTGCATATTGTGTTTCATGCAGACAGTGTAGCATATAGCACGTTTTTTCACCATAAGTCATGCATTAATCTACAGATTATCCGATAATTTAAGTATATGGAAAAATCTGAACGGGGGGCTTTATGAAGAAAATCTTTTCTGCAATTCTGATTTCTTTTTTTATGGCTGCATTTTGTGCGGCACAGATTGTGTATAACGGAAGCAGGAACTACACTCTTGTCGAACGCACCGATCTTCGCCGCTATGACAACGGAAAGTACATTGGTCTTGTAAGCCGCGAAATCAGAAGCTTTATCTGTTCTACAAAAAATCCTGCTGCAGATTCTTACGGCGGAAACTTTTATGACGGAAGTTTTTATGTTGATGAAAAAACGCGTCACGATAATCTTGCAGTTAAGCGGGGCATTCATGCAGCTGTTTCTTCGACATTTGTAATCTGCGATGACGGCGACATGATTATGATTTCGGATAACGGCTATCCTTCGTTCAGAAGTTTTCCGGCCTTTTCTAAAAATGAAATCAAGTTCGGCGACAAGTGGAGTGCAGATGCAGTGCGCGCAGTTGATCCGCTTAACAAGGGCACGTTTACAAAAATCCCGATGCTTGTTGAATACACTTACCTTAAGGATGACGTTTTTTACGGCGAAGAAGTTTACGTGCTTTCTGCAAGATGGGCTACGCGTTACAATCCTTCCGTGTATGATTATGAAGGAGATTCTGAACTTGTTAAGGCAACGGGAAGCCATAATGCAACAATGAACGTAAGCAAGAAAACAGGTGCTGCTTTAGTCGTGCGTGATCAGGTTGATGAAACATTTTTCTATTCAGACGGAAAGCAGGTTTCATTTAAGGGAAGCATTTCTCTTTTTACGGAATACCCGCCGTCTGTAGAAACAAAAGCACTTACTGCTGCGTTAAGGAAAGTTCCTGACATCACTGATGATGAAATCCAGGTGCTCACTTCAAGATGGATAGAAAAGAAAAAGCCGGAAGAAAAAACAGGTGCATCTTCTTCTTCGGGAAAAGCTGAACAGGAGAAAAAAGCAGAGCCTTCATCTAAGCCCGAAGCAAAACTTCCTTCGCAGGCACTTGCGGACGTTCCTCCAAAAAACATAATCGTAAAGCAGACGGATGCAGGGGTAATGTTAAGCATCCAGAACCTGCGCTTTAAAAGTGACAGTGCAGAACTTCTCGAAGGAGAAGAAAAGCGGCTGGACGAAATTGCAGCAATACTTCGCGAAATTCCGGACAGCATGTTTCTTGTAGAAGGCCACACCGCCGACACTGGCTATGCAAAGGGCGAGTTTAGGCTTTCTAAGGAACGTGCGCTTACTGTCGCAAACGAGCTCTCTTTCCGCGGAATAGACGGAAGCCGCTTTATCTGCAGGGGAAGCGGTGCCCTTAAACCCGTTGCCGACAATTCAACTCCGGAAGGCAAAGCCTTAAACCGCCGCGTAGAAATCACGATACTTGAGTAGATGCTGTTCTAAAGAAGAAGCCTGTATCTGCCGAAACTGTAAATATGAAGACTTTTTTTAGGAATACAGCCAGAATCTTTTTTCTCATAGCGGCGTTTGTTCTGTTTTCGGGTGAACTTTTTGCAGCTCCAAAAGTAACGGAAAAACGGCAGAAGCTTATTTCCTGTGCGCTTTCGTATCAGGGCTCTCCCTATGTTTACGGCGGAACGGATCCAGCAACCGGAATAGACTGCAGTGCCTATGTTGCTCTTGTTGCAAGAAAGGCTGTCTCCATAGATCTTCCGCGCAGGGCACACGACATCTACAATGCAGTAGAAAAGATTACCATTAAAGAGCGTGAGCCCGGCGACCTTGTTTTCTTTAAGAACGACATGAATTCTTCAAAAGTTACGCATGTAGGAATTTACTGCGGCGTTTATCACGGACCGCTTAAAAAGTTCGAAGGAAAACGTGTTTTTATTTCTGCAGTAAGCGACGGTCCCAGAACAGGCGTTCAGCTTGAGCTTATGGAAGCAAAGTTCTGGAAAAATCATTACTTCGCCACCGGCCGCATCCTCCCTTCAACCCGATAACAATACAGACATAAATAAAATGCTACCAGATACTTTGCAGACAGGGAAACCGCTCGATATCGTCGCTGCACACATTTTTTCGCATGGAAACTTTAAAAGTTTGTCGCTTGTGCGACTGCGAAAAAATGAGTGCTTTCCCCGTCTGCAAAGTATCTTCCCGCATTTTATTTTTGTCTGTTTTTAGGTAATTTAAAACTAAAACCTGTAATACACAGAGAACAGCGTACTAAATCATGTAAATCATGACAGCACAGAGAAGTGGGACGCAGGAAAAAACAGAAAGGGGGGACCTGTGGGGGATACCGTCCTGTTTTTCCCGTCGCTGGGGCCCGCTTCTTTGTGCTGTCATAATTTGCAAAGTATCTGGTAGTATTTTATTCCTGTGTGTTACTTTTTCCATGCAAATGTTTTATACTATATGTATGAAAAGAATTGCTTTTAATTTGATTTTAGCCTGCTTGGTTTTTATGCTTGCCTCGTGCGGGGCTTCTCTTTCCGTAAAGGCCGGTAATGACAGGTCTGCTAAGGTTCAGTTCGGCATGGAACTTGGAAAAGTTTTTGCTTCCACGTTCGAAGATATTGCGCAGAATACCGGGGCAAACGATTTTGACCTCTTCAGCGAAAAAGAAATTTCTTCTGCTTTTAACGGAAGTGACTTTAAGGACGTTAAGGTTTCGGTTCCTTCTAAAACAAGTCTTTCTGTTTCAGGAACGGTTCCTCCTTCGGAAAAACAGAAGGCGGTTTCTAATGAAGGTTCACTTAAAATTGCAAATTTCGTTCTCTGCACGGATTCAAGTTTAACTCTTATTATTTCGCCGGAATCAGTAAAGGGACTTTCTGCCCAGTTTCCACAGGAGAGCCGCGAATTCCTGGATCTTTTTATGGCACCGGTTCTTACGGACGAAAAGATGAGTATTCCTGAATACCTTGATCTGGTTGCATCAGTTTATGGAGACGACATAGCCGGAGAAATAAAAAATGCTTCCATAAGTGTAAGCCTTGAATGTCCTTCTGGAAAGAACATAAAAAAAACGTCGCTTTCGAATGCTGCTTCATCAAAAACAGGCTCTTCAAAAACGACGTTTGCAATTCCTCTGGCCGACTTTCTCTGTCTGGATTTGACCCGCGTATTCAGTATAAGCTGGTAAAGCCGGCACTACTCTAAATCATAAGACTCGCCGTACTTAACGATTTCTACATTCGGATAGCCGTTTTCCTTAAGGAAGTTCTGCATGTACGCCTGCGCATCTTTTTCGCCGTGTACGAGGAAGATTTTCTTAAGGCGGCTTGTGTCTATGGAATTAAGCCAGTCAAGGCTTTCCTGATAGTCGGCATGTGCACTGAATGCATTGATTGATTCAACCGTTGCCTTAACCTTGTACCAGTCGCCCAGAATCTTAACTTCACTTTCGCCGTCCTTAATTTTGCGGCCCAGCGTGTTTTCTCCCATGTAGCCTACAATTAAAATGATGTTCTTCGGGTCGCTGATGTTGTTTGCAAGGTGATAAAGTACGCGTCCGGCTTCGCACATACCGTCGGCACTTATGATGATCATCGGCCCCTGTTTTTTGTTAAGCTCCTTTGATTCATCAACCGACTGAATAAACTGCATGCTGTTCCATCCGAACGGGTTCTTGTGATGGTCAAGAAAGGCCTGCTTTGTGGCATCATCATAGCACTCCTGATGAAGCTGGAAGATACCGGTTGCATTTACCGCCATCGGGGAATCCATATAAATCGGAATCTGAGGAATGCGCTTTTTATCTACAAGAAGATGCAGATAGTAAACGATTTCCTGTGCTCGTTCGATTGCAAAAGACGGTATGATGATTTTGCTTTTTCTGTCTACAGCGCGGCGTACGATTTTTTCGAGGTCTTCCATTGCAATGTTAGAAGCTTCGTGCAGCCTGTTTCCGTAGGTACTTTCCATAAAGATATAGTCCGGGGCAGGGAAGTCAGTTGCCGGATCACGGATAATCGGTTTGTTTTTACGTCCGAGGTCTCCCGTGTAAAGAATGCGGATTTCGTCGCTCGGAGCTCCCTTAAGAGCCTCTTCATCTGCCTGTGCGGGCATGTTTTTCTTTGCATCAGGATTTATGCCGAATATGCGGTGCCAGAGTCTTCGTTTTGAAGTACCCATTCCGCCGGCTGTTTTTCCGCTGATCGGATTTTTGCGCTGACCCGTTATTGTAACGTAAGCAAGTGAACTTCCGAGAATATGTCCTGCATCAAAAAATTCAAGCTGAACGTCCGGTGCAATGAACATCTTGCGGTTGTAGCTTAAGGTAATAATCTGATCTGCTGCCTTTACGCAGTCTTTTTCTGTAAAAAGAGGCTTCCACGAGAATTTCTCGCCTTTTTTGCGAGCCTGTTTTGCAAGGAATTCTGCATCGCGTGCCTGAATGCGCGCACTGTCCATCATGACGATGTTTGCAAGATCGCGGGTTGCCGGGGTTGCGTAAATGTTTCCGCCGTAGCCGTTTTTTGCAAGTACGGGCAAAAGTCCGCAGTGATCATAATGGGCATGTGTAAGAATAACGCTTTCTATTTTATCTGCTGCAAAATCAAAGTTGCGGTTTTTCTGATCACAGTCAGATCTCTTTCCCTGAAAAGCACCACAGTCAATCATAAAACTGCGTCCGTCTATCTCGAGAAT
This sequence comes from Treponema sp., assembly GCA_017614655.1. Lineage (GTDB taxonomy): Bacteria > Spirochaetota > Spirochaetia > Treponematales > Treponemataceae > Treponema_D. The sequence goes on from JAGABO010000104.1 coordinate 5,214, forward strand.
ATGTTTGCTTCCTGTAACTTCCTGAGCTGCACCTAATGAATAACTTGTAACTGCCATAGTTGTACCTCCGATGTCCTATTAATTTTATATGAGATGGGCAGAATCCGCAAATAATTTTTTTTAATCAGAAATTGATGGTCATAAATTGATGATTAAGCAGTTGATTTTGTTATGAATTCTACCCGTTTGTATATTGAATTACCGTTTTCCGGCGTTTTCCTTTAAAAAGCACTTCTGTTCATACATTTGTTTATCGGCACGGCTAAAAACAGAAGTATAGTTACTGTCCTGTGTCGGATTAAAGTCTGCAGATCCGCATGAAACAACAACTTTTCCTTCCAAAAGATTTTTTTGTACTTTGCGGTTGAACGATTTAATCAGGGGTTTGCGTTTTGTAAAATCCTCACCGCTAAGGAATGCAACAAATTCATCTCCACCGATTCTGTAAACAGGGCTGTGTTTAAAATGACTGCTGATAAGGGAACATGCGGCCTGTATATACCTGTCTCCTTCTTCATGGCCCAGCGTATCATTTATAATTTTAAGTCCGTTAACATCAAAAACAGCAGCTGCAAAGTCTTTAAGGAGTCCGTCTTCGATTCTGCGGTTAATAGCATCGATATCTTCCATATAAGCAGCTTTGTTTTTAACCCCTGTAAGCGGATCTGTATAGGCCCTCTGTCTTGTAGAACCGAGTTCCACTTCCTGAATATTTTTAATCTGAATCAGTTTTTCCAGTTCTTCGCGCTTTTCTTCCTTTTCGTGTTCCAGAAGGAATGTGTGGAGAAGGCATGTTCCAAGAAGAAATCCCACGGAATAAAACGGCATGAGCGGAAAAAACACCTGAACTACGATAAAGAAAGACATTACCGTGCTGAATCCGCAGATTGTACGGTGTCTGTATCTTGTCTTTTCCTTAGTTATGCATGTTACTATAAGAGTGTATAATGCCGTGGCAATGAACATCCCGACCTGAAGCATAAAGTTAAGGCTTCGTGCAAAGCCGGTATAATAATTACAGTCATCATCAAACCAGAATGCTATGGGAACAAAGAAGTTTATGACAACAATAGAAACCTTTAAAATAAAGACAATCCAGCCCGTATATTTAAGAATATAGGCAAATTTATTTTTTCTTGCCAGATAAACGATAACGTACTGAGTCCAGAGCAGAACCGAAACCGCCATGACAATAAAATAAACGTATGTTTCAACAAAGGCTGCCGTTTTAATTTTAAGGGATGGCAGAATAATCCATGTAAAGTCTGTAATATAGAAGAACATTAAGCTTATTAAAAAACGTCTGTACCATTTATTAGCGGGAATGTCAGAAAATCCCGGTCTTTCTGTAAGGACATCAAAGTTGATTATCAGGTGAATTAGTAAGGCAAGAATGCCTATGCTGGAATAATACACTGTTGTTCTCCGATATTAACTAAACTTTAACATTATTTGAGCATTTAGAAAAGTCTTTTTTCCTGAGGCAGTCCTGTGACATTAAGATTTCTGGCAGCCCCTCAAATCCGGCTGTTCGACTTGCTAACTTGCGCTGTGTAAGTTATAATTTAGAAAAACATTTAAGACGAAAGTCATGGAGTTAATAATGATTAGACGTAGATTTTTTGCATCCCTCCTGAGCGTAACGGGAGCTTTTGCCTTTATATCCTGCGGATCAACTCCTCAGGAAGAACCTGCTCCTGTTCAGGAAGAAGTGATTGTGGAGGAAGTTCCACAGGTTGTTGAAGAAACTGTTGTTGAAGTAAAAGATAACAGCGAAGCTTATCTTGCTGCCCTTGCTGATGCAAAAGCAAAGAAGGAACGCATAGACAGGGAAGGTTTCGCTTCTTATGATCAGAAATCTTATGATAACGGTGCACAGTTACTCGAAGGTCTTTCCGGGGCAGATCCGGTTGTTCTTCCGGGAGACAATCAGCTTAAGCAGGCACAGGAAGCTTCTGCAAGTTTTGATGCCGTACTTAAGGCTGCATTCAGGTCACTTGCAAAGGATGCACGTAAGAAGGCTGTTGCTGCCAAAAAGGATGCAGATTCCGTAAAGGCAGCTGTTTCGCGCAAGGCAGATTATGACAGTGCAGTAAAGCTTGTTAAAGACGGTGACTCTCAGTTTGTTACAGGCGGTGCTGAGCAGGCAGTTACAAGTTACGAAAAAGCAGCAGCTTCTTTTACATCCCTCTACGAAGATATTTTTGAACGCCGTGCAAAGGCTCAGAAAGCTATCGAAGAAGCAAAGAAGCGTGTTGCAGAAAGTGAAAGCAATGCAGTTGCTGCAGATGATGAATTCCCTCTCGGAGACAAAGCTGTAGAAGGAATTGTTGACGAAAACACCCAGCTCCTCGAAGCAGATGATTTTACTTCACAGGAAAATGCAGCAGTTGTTTTGAGTGATGATATTGCTGAAGAAGCGGGAGAAGAAAAATGAAAAA
>JAGABO010000105.1 GCA_017614655.1 Treponema sp.
TCAGGGATTTCAGATGAAGAAGTTACTTAAGCTGATTTATGCAATCCCTGTTTTTCTTCCGCTTGTGGCATTTTCTTCGTGCATTGAACTGTTTGATTATGATTATGGTGATAATTACGTAGAAGATGCTTTTTACCTGGAAGATGATGATACAGATTTTATAAAGCATCTTGGGGACAGAGACAGCATTACCCTTAGCGGTGTAAAGGGAAAGGCGATACTTTACGTAAACTACAACCGTAACTCTAAGGGAACCGTAAAAAGGGAGCGAGTAAGGTTTCTTGCTTCTTCAAGAGGCCTTAACCAGCAGTATAACGGTTTAACGACTGCTCAAAGGGAAGTCTCTTCATCTGCAGCTGCAGAGCCTGTAGTGCTTCCTGATTCCCGGATAAAGCAGGCTCCGTTTTTTAAGTCTCCCGGAAAAGTTGACCGTTCCCATAGAGATTTTTCTTCCCGTGCTGTAAGCGGAAGCGAGCCGAAAGGTACAGAACATTATGTAGGAGAAAACAGGTCTTTCTTTATTGATACAGATGTCGGTATTTCGGTTTTTAAGCAGAAGAATACGGTTTTAAGGGCAAAAAATGACGTATGCCTTGTCTGGGTAGAAAGTAACTGTTATACCTCGGATACTTCACGCGGAAAATATGTAAATATTTCCGTTGCAGAAGATATTGCTGCAAGATTTAAAGAGTATTACGAACATGAACGCCATATCTTCGGCAAAGAAGGTGAATATCTTGTTCAGGAAGAATCCAGCGGAGACGGTTATGTCATGGATGATCCGATGCCTGAAACTCTTGTAAACATTGTCATTTACGATATAGGTAACGATTACGGAAAATATGACCAGTGCGGGGTTACCGGCTATTTTTATTCAAAAGATTACTGGAATCCTTCAAAGAATTCGAGGTCTGCTGCAAAGTACTCAAATAAGGGAAAGTTTTTCTATCTTGATTCTGCCTACTGTAATTACATAAGTGAGAATGACGAAGATGGAGAGGAAGACGACAGTATAGTTTTTGCAGGACTCAGGGGAGCAAACGGAAAATCAGTTGCAAGTGATACGATTATAACTACCCTTTATCACGAATTCCAGCACATGATAGGCTATGCCCGAAATGACTACGAGGATGAGCCTGCCTGGTATACCGAAATGCTTTCCATGCTTGCAGAAGATATGTTTTCTGAATCCCTTAATACAGGTTTTAAGGATTCTCCTTACGGGGCACGCCTTCCGCTTTTTAATCAGCTGTATTTTGTATCCGGGATTGATGAATGGCAGGAACAGCCGTTTAACATTGTCTCCTACTCTACAGCCTACGCTTTCGGTGCCTGGCTTTGCCGTAACTACGGCGGCCCTGAATTTGTAAAAGATTTGTGTTCCAGCGGTAAAAACGGAATGGAAGCAGTAAGGTCTGTTGTAAAAGCACGTACCAGCGAAGACGTTTCATCAAATCAGATTTACAGAAGGTTTGTTTCTTCGTGTGTTTTCAGAAATAAGTTTGCAGCCAGATACGACCTGTGCACTTTTAACAAAGATGCCGGCGGCAGTATAACTTATGGTGGAAAGACAAGCGTCATGAAGGCAATAGATCTTTTTTCTGAAGATTTACTGGATTTTAATGATGATACTACAGAAGACAAACAGCTGGGACCGAGAATTTTTGCAAACGGTTATCTTTCGGACGCATTACAGGGTAAAAACAGCGATGGAAAGGTTGTAACCTACAACTCAGAATTAAGGCCTCACGGCTTTGTAATTCATTTTGCAGGCATTGCAGACAGCGATACTGTAACGCTTAATTTTTCTGAACGAAGAACCCAGTCAGAAGACATAATGATTTATATTCAGGACAGCTTTAAAAATTAATAAAAAAAAATTGATTTTTTCCTGCTAACCTGTTGACACGATTGGTTAAAAAGTATATAGTCTAATCATCATTTGCGGCAGTCGTATAACGGCTCATTACCCCAGCCTTCCAAGCTGGAGACGAGGGTTCGACTCCCTTCTGCCGCTGACGAAAGAGCTTCCACTACGGAAGTTCTTTTTTTATTTTAAAGCATTTTTATGTAGAAAACAAATCGGGGAGTCGAAGCCCGGTTGCCGTGTCGACCTAAGATAAAAAATCAAGTGCTGCTTTTGCTGCGTTCTGTTCTGCTTCTTTTTTGCTTTTACCGAAGGCCGGACCGTAGGTTGTATTTCCGAGCCTTACTTCTACTTCAAAAGTTCTGTCATGGTCGGGACCTGTTGTTTTTACAAGGATATATTTAGGACACTGGCCGGACTTTTTCTGAAAATATTCCTGAAGAAGCGTCTTGTAATCTTTAGTTCCCCTGTGAGCCTGAGTTTTTCTTATTTCCGGTACAATCAGTTCAAGAACAAGCTTTTCTGCAGCCTTATATCCTGAATCAAGATAAAGGGCTCCTATTACTGCTTCTACGGCATCTGCAAGTATTGCTTTTTTTTCACGTCCGCCCGAAAGTTCTTCGCCTTTTCCAAGAATAAGGCAGCGGTCTATGTGCATTATTTCTTTTGCGATGGGAGCTAAGACTGCTTCGCTTACGACTGCAGACTTTATTTTTGCAAGGTCGCCTTCCTGATTTTTTTCCATGTCGCTGTAAAGAAAGGCTGCCGTTGCAAGACCCAGGACACTGTCGCCCAGAAATTCAAGGCGTTCGTTGTTGTAGTGGGAATACACGGTACTTTCATTAGAAAATGACCTGTGATGAAGTGCAAGGTCAAGCAGAGTAAGATCTTTGAATTTAAGTCCCAGATTTCTTGAAAAATCTTCGAGAACCTTTTTTCTTTCTTTTGTAATCTGATTTTTAAGAAGTTGTTTTTCTGTCTTTTCCATAACCGTGCATAAAAAAAGCACGGCTTAAAACCGTGCTTTGCAGCCGAAAAATCAGCTAATTATTTCTGGTTGCTTTTGATGTAGTTGTAAGCATCACCTACAGTTTCGAATGTATTAGCAACATCATCAGGAATCTGAACTCCCATTTCTTCTTCGATTGCATAAACAAGCTCGTATGTATCGAGGCTGTCTGCCTGAAGATCACCGCGGAAAGAAGCTTCCATGGTTACCTTTGCAGGATCTGTGTCCAGTTTCTCTGCGATAAGTTTGCGGATTTTTTCGAATAATTCGTCCATTATTTTCTCCTTATTAATTAACCGTTAACTTGCGGTGTAATTACCTGACGTCCGCGATAGAAACCGCACTTCTGGCATACGTGATGCTGAAGAACAAGGTTTCCACAGTTGCTGCATTCCACCAGATGAGGTGTGTCAAGATGCATGTTCACTCCTCTTCTTCTCTTGGTAACGGCTTTTGAAACTTTTGATCTGGGTACTGCCATAATATATAACCTCGCTAATTTATTTTAGTCGTCTGAATAACGTTGCTAATACTATCACAGATTACAAATCAATGTCAAGGATTATACTCCTTTCCGGAAGGATTAGTCAACTTTTTTTACCGGGGAAAACTTCTGCTTCAGTGCTTTTTCAACTTCAGGAGGAACCATCGCACTTATGTCACCGCCAAGACGTGCAAGCTCCTTAATGCTTGAACTTCGTATAAGAAAGTACCTCTGCTCCGTCGGAATAAAAAGAGTTTCTACTTCGCCGTTTAACGAGCGGTTTACAAGCGAAAGGTCAAATTCATAGGAAAAGTCTACGGTATTCCTTATTCCCCTCAGAAGCATCCTTGATCCGGTTTTACGGCAGTATTCGACTACAAGGCCGTCCCACCTGTGTACGCTAACGTTGCTGAATTTTTTTGTAAGGGAAGTCAGCATGGAAATCCGTTCTTCTTCCGTAAAAAGGGTCTTTTTTTTGTCGTTGACGGATACAACTACATCTATATGGTCAAAAAGGCGGCTTGCCCTTTCTATTATGCTAAGGTGACCGTATGTCGGCGGATCAAATGTTCCGGGAAAAACAACAGTTGCCATATAACCTCCAGATTTTTCTGATTTTATTGATAAAAACTAAAAAATTCAATATTGACCGCAGGCGAGGCTTATATTAGAATATAAGTATGAAACTTATAAGCACGTTAATTTTTGCGCCCGTTTCTGCATTACTGCTTTTCTCCTGCGCATCAGATAAGGTTGTTCCTCTTCCTCCCGAGAATCAGGAAATTCCTGCAGCTGCAGAAGAAACTGTTCCTGTACAGGAAGAAATTCCGGAAGAAGCTTCTGCCGTAGATGATGAATACAAGCGTTCCGTTTCAGAGATAGACATTTCTCCCGAACAGTTTGAACTGGATAAGCGTATCATCATGTCCAAAATAAATGAACTGGATCTTATAATGGAAGGCCGGGATTTTAAAAGATGGCAGACCTATGTTGATCAGGAAAGCATAAACTACTGGTCAAAAAAGGCAAACCTCCAGAAGGCTTCAAAGAGGCTTCCCGTAAAAGGAATGAAGCTTAACTCTCTTGAAGACTATTTTAAGTTTGTATTCATTCCGGCACGTTCCGGTAAGAGGGTTGATGAAATCCGGTACGAATCTTTAACTCACATCAAGGCTGTTCAGGTTAAGGATGATGGAGCGGATTCAATTTACTACAATTTCGAAAAGATTGACGGTGAATGGAAGGTGAATATTCCTCCTATTGAGGAATAGTTTCTGCCGGCTGCACCTTTGTTTTTAAGGTGCAGGTGTTTTCCCTTGATTTTTAAATGTTGATGATATAAACTTTATTTGCATTCCTGGAGGATTTATAATGAAATTTATCAGAACTATAACGGCTCTTTCATGCTTTCTTTTTGCAGCAGGAGCAGTAAGTGCTCAGTCTGACGGTAATAAGAGATCGGAAACTACAGTTGAACAGGATTATCTTTCAAATGTAGAAGATGTTATCATAACTGAACTTGCTGCTTCGGATGATTATGACAGTAAGCTCGTTGCACTTCAGTATCTGGAAAACGCAATCGGAGAAGGCCGTGCTTCCCCTGATATGGTTGCAGCTCTTGACAGCCTTGCCGGAGAAGGCGTTAACAAACTTTCAAAGACAAACGGTCGTCTCATGAATAATTATCCGGATATCCGTGCAAAGGCATGTGACCTTCTTGGCGAAATTCCGAGCGAACAGTCAAAACATACCCTTATAGGTGTTGCTACAGATGACAGGGAGCCAATGGTTGTAAGTGCAGCTATCCGTTCTCTCGGTAACATCGGAATGAATGATAATGATGATGTTGTAAGCATGATTGAATTCGTTCACAGACGCTATGCTGCCCTTAACCCGACAAGTTCACTTGCCCTCGAAGTTCTTATTGCATATGAAAAGCTTGCACCGACTGTAACAGACAGAAATGCAATGGTTCAGTCTATAAGTGAGATTGCTACAAACTATAAGTATGTTACACCAGTCCGCACAAAGGCACTCGATCTTCTGAAGAGTATTAAAACTGCTGATAAGAATTCAGACAGCAAGTCAAAGAACGGCTCTGCAAAATAAAAGAAAATCGGGAGTATAAAGGGAGTTCTGCGGATGCAGCCACTAAGAAAAGAGGCTGTATCCGTAAAAGGAGCTCCTCTTTTTTTAGGATGTGTGTCGTGTTTGCGGAATACGGGACTCGAACCCACAACCTTCGGCTCCGGAGGCCGACGCTCTATCCAGTTGAGCTAATCCCGCGGAATGTAAAAAACATATATTTTTATAAGAATAAAGTCAAGTTTTAATTATGGAACCAATAGTATTAGCTTCATCATCACCAAGAAGACAGGAAATATTAAAGAAGTTGGGTATTCCTTTTGTCGTACACCCATCTTCCATCGACGAAACACCTCCCAAGGACATTCCCATCCTTAAAGTTCCGGAATTTCTTGCAAGCAGGAAAGTAAATGCCGTTGCCCACTCTTTTCCCGTTAATTATGAAATCGGCTGGATTTTAGGTGCAGATACCATCGTCTGCTGCAGGAACCGTATTTTCGGGAAACCGCAGAATCAGGAAGAAGCAGTAAAATTCCTTAGTACCCTTCAGGGCGGTACTCACAAGGTAATAACAGGACTTGCCCTATTTTCCGGAGAAACTCATTATTTAAGTACAAGAACCAGCGTCAATAAAATAACGTTTGCTCCAATGACCGAAAAAGAAATCCAGTGGTACGTCAACACCGGAGAATGGCATGGAGTTGCAGGCGGCTACAGAATTCAGGGACTTGCTTCCTGCTTTATCGAAAAAATCGAAGGCAGTGAAAGTTCCGTTATGGGCTTGCCTATTTTTGAACTTTATGATATTTTACGGGAGCAGAACTATAATCTCATAGGCTAACTAAGGGAAAGTAAGTTCTTGCCGGGCGGCGGAAAGGCAGTCTGTCTTGAAACCGTTACGAAATCATCCGGCCTTGTAAAAGGCACGAGAATTAAGGTATGGGGAAGGCTTAAGGAAGCTTTCCGGTGAAGGAGAAAGGCACATGGCAGTAGTTACCATGAAAAGTCTTCTTGAGTCCGGCGTTCATTTCGGACATCAGGTAAAACGTTGGGATCCGCGCATGAAGAAGTACATTTTTGCTTCAAGAAACGGAATTCACATCATCGATCTGCAGAAAACAATCACGGCTATCAAAGACAGCTATGAAGTAATCCGCAAGGTTGCAGCTGCAGGAAAATCAGTTCTTTTTGTAGGAACAAAAAAGCAGGCTCAGCAGGCTATCGCTAAGGAAGCAGAGCGCTGCGGACAGTTCTACGTAAACAACCGCTGGCTTGGCGGTACCCTCACAAACTTTGCAACAATCAAAAAATCACTTCTCCGTCTCAAGAAAATCGAAAAGATGGAAGTAGACGGTACATTCAACAACCTTACAAAAAAGGAAGTTGCTAACCTTCTTAAAGAAAAAGAAAAGCTCACAAAGAACTACGGCGGAATGAAAGAAATGAAGGAACTCCCTGGAGCTATCTTCATCATCGATACTCACAAGGAACAGATTGCTGTAGCAGAAGCACACCGCAGGGGTATTCCGATCGTTGCTATCGTAGATACAAACTGTAACCCGGAAGGAATCGACTATCCGATCCCTGGTAATGACGATGCAATCCGCGCAATCAGCCTCTTTACATCAATCATTGCAAATGCCGTTATCGAAGCAGACAACGAGCAGGGACTCAAGATCATCGAAACTCTCGGTGACGAGGATGAAATCCGCACAGACGCTTCTACAAAGAGCGAAGACGAAGAAATTGTCGATTATTCAAACTACACTCCTACAGAAACAAAGGAAGAAGATCTCGAAGCCGACAGACAGGACGAGCAGAACTTTGTTGACGAGGACAAATTCGACAAGTAATTTAAGGGGATAAATATGGCTATTACAGCAGCTATGGTAAAAGATCTGCGCGAACAGACCGGCGCAGGCATGATGGACTGTAAGAAGGCTCTCGTTGACACAAACGGAGACTTCGATGCAGCAGTAAAACTTCTTAAGGAAAAGGGTCTTGCAGCAGTTGCAAAGCGTTCTGAACGTGCTACATCAGAAGGACGCATCTTCATCCGTCAGGATGGAAACAAAGTTGCAGTTGCAGAACTTGTATGTGAAACAGACTTCGTTGCAAAGAATGAAGAATTCATTGCATGCGGAGAAAAGATTCTTGACCTCGTACTTGCAAAGGGATACACAAAGATCGAAAAAGAACTTTCTGACTGTCTCCTTGACTTTGCAACACGCACACGCGAAAACATGAGCCTCAACAAGATTCAGGTTATCAACCTTCCTGAAAACTCTGTTGCAGGTATTTACATTCACTCAGACTTCAAGACAGCCGGTGTTACTGTAATCAAGGGTTCAACTGCTGATTCTGTAAAAGAATTCGCACGCGACTGCTGTATGCACCTTGCAGCATTCACACCTGCTTACATCAGGAAAGAAGACGTTCCTGCAAGCTACATCGATGAGCAGAAGGAAATCTTCAAGGCTCAGATGGATGCAGACGAAAAGATGAAGTCTAAGCCGGAAAACGTAAAGGAAGGAATCCTTCAGGGCAAAATCAACAAGCATCTTGCAGAAATCTGCTTCGTTGACCAGATGTTCGTAAAGGATGACAAAAAGACTGTTACTGCAAAGCTTGACGAAGTAGGAAAAGCAGCAGGAGCAAAACTTGAGTTCGGTGAAATTCACCTTCTTCTTTTAGGAAAATAATTTTCCTGAATAAAAAAACGGCTGCCTGGAACAATGGCTTTTCAGACAGCCGTTTCATTTTAAATACTACATTAATGGAGAAAGAAAATGGCTGATAACGAAAGCAGAATGGAAAAAACCGTAAATGCACTTAAAGAAGAATACAACACAATCAGAACAGGAAGAGCTAGCGCTTCGATTTTTGACAAGGTAAGGGTTGACTATTACGGAACTCCTACTCCGCTTAATCAGGTTGGAACAATTTCTATTCCTGAAGCAAGAACAATTGTTGTTTCTCCATTTGACAAGAGCCTTATCGGAGCAATCGAAAAGGCAATTCAGAAAGCAGAACTTGGCCTTAACCCTTCAAACGACGGTAAGGTAATCCGTGTTGCAATTCCGCCGCTTACAGCAGACAGACGCAAGGAACTTGTTAAGCAGGCTAAGTCTACTGCAGAAAACTACCGCACGACAATCAGAAACATCCGCCGTGACGGAAACGACGAGCTTAAAAAGCAGCAGAAGGCCGGTGAACTTACAGAAGACCAGCTTAAGACGGAAACAGATAAACTTCAGAAACTTACAGATAAATATATCGACGAAATAAATAAAGTTTACGAAGCAAAAGAAAAGGAAATAATGGAATAATTTTCCCATGGATATTTCTTCTAATGCCGGACTTTCTTTCGTTCCCGTTCATGTCGGAATAATACTTGACGGAAACGGAAGATGGGCAAAGCAGCGCGGACTTGTCAGGACAGAAGGTCACACAGAAGGCTTAAAGCGTGCCAAGGAAATTGCACGTACGGCTTCGGATTTGGGA
>JAGABO010000106.1 GCA_017614655.1 Treponema sp.
ACAAAAACGGCACTTAATACAAGACAGGCGATATCGGACAGGCCTTACGCATAAAAAAATGCGTGAAGACATTAAACAGGCTGGAAAAGCATTCCTAACTGCGTCTGCCGCATAGGCGGCAGAAATAAATAGTTTCCATGCGCAGTTAGGCATGCAGCAGCATTATTGCAGCGGTTTTACAGACTGTTTAATGCCTGGAAGCTTTTTTTTATGCGTAAGGCCTGTCCGATATCGCCTGTCTTGTATTAAGTGCCGTTTTTGTTTATAATGATAATCGTGGCAGTATTTAATTCACTTCTGCTGTTAACCGGAAGCCTCGCTTTTCTTCTCTATGGAATGAGGCTGATGAGTGACGGCGTTCAGAAGAGTGCAGGGGAAAAACTTCAGCATGCGCTTGGCATGATGACCGGACACCGTATTACGGGTCTTTTTACCGGTCTTTTTGTAACCATGGTAATTCAGTCCAGCGGTGCTACGACTGTCATGGTCATTTCTTTTATAAACGCCGGACTTCTTACGCTGTATCAGTCTGTAGGCGTCATCTTCGGTGCAAACATCGGAACGACGATTACTGCATGGATTGTTTCACTCTTCGGATTCAACTTTAAGATTTCTGACTTTGCACTTCCTCTTTTCGGTGCAGGATTTTTCCTTACGTTCCTTAAGTCTGCAAAATTCAAGAATGCCGGCGAAGCTGTAATGGGCTTTGGCCTTCTGTTCCTTGGATTAAGCGGCCTTTCCGATGTCTTTACCTTTGATTCCGAAAGCCTTTCCGTTATTTCGGAATTCCAGCACTACGGAATTATTACGATAATTGTAAGCTGTTTTATCGGTATTGTAATTACTGCCCTCATGCATTCTTCGAGTGCGTTTACTGCAATCGTAATTACAATGGCTTACAAGCAGATTATTTCCTGGGAAGTTGCCTGTGCAATGACCTTCGGAAGTAACATCGGTTCTACCATAGATGCGGTTCTGGCTTCGTTTGGTTCTACTGCCGATGCAAAGCGTTCTGCCGTGATTCACGTGCTTTTTAATGTGTTTGGTACAGTGCTCGGCTTTATTCTCTTTAAGCCGCTTCTTCATTTTGTTGAATTCATTACGCCGGGTGATAATATTGCAATCAGGATATCAATGCTGCATACCGTCTTTAAGAGCGGTGTAACGGTTATCCTGTTCCCGCTTTCTAAACGTCTTGTTGCCCTGTCACGGATCATAATCAAGGATGATAAGGAAGGCGAAAGGAAGAGCTATCATCTTGAATTTATCGAGCAGAATAACGGAAAAGAAAGTGCTGCAATGCACATTATCCGCGTAGAAAAAGAAATTGCCGACATGACCGATATGGTAACCGTTATGTTCGACAACCTTCAGACAGGCTTTACCGGACGCGACAACAGCTTTATCGAAAACAAGATGGACGAGCTTACCTACACCGAAGATTACTGCGACCAGATGCACGAACAGATTGTAAACTATCTTATCCACTGTCAGCGGCTTGCCATTACAGAAACCCAGAGGGCAAACCTTTCAATAATGATTCAGATTGTAGATGACATAGAAGCTATGAGCGACGACTGTTACAGTACGGCAATTCTTCTTAAAAAAAGTATCGAAAAGAACATGAAATTCTATGCCGAAGATATAGAGCAGCTTGTGCCGTATGTTGAACTTGCCCGTGAGTTCCTTCAGTTTATCCGCATAAATATTAACCGTCACCTGGATTCCAAAAAGCTTGAACTTGCCCGCGAACTGGAAAATCAGATTGACATGTTCAGGAAAAACCTTAAGAAGGTTGCACGTAAGCGCCTCGAAAACGGTGCCGATGTTAAAGCTGAGCTTTTGTATATTGACCTTATCCGAAAAATCGAAAAAATCGGCGACCACGCATTCAGTATTTCTGAGCTTTTAAGCCAGACAGTATAAAGGAGAGCCTTAAAAATAATTAAACCAGGGGAGAGTTTTATGAAAAACACACTTAAAATCAGGTCTCTAGTTTTTTCTGTCATTATTTCTGTTCTGACGTTTTCCTGTGCGGAACGGTTAAATAAGACTTCATCCATTACCTTTACACCCGAAAGCCTTTCTAAAATCGTAAACCGTGAAATTGCCCGAGGTATAGAAATTCCTGTAATGGAATCATATTATAATCTTTCTCAGATATATTCTTTAGAGCTAAGGCTTTCTGTAGAAGGAGATTATTCGGCTGTTTACGAAAAGGTTTACTCTAAAAACATAATGCCGGAAAATGAAAATACAGCACCATCAGAATTTGACCAGAATGAAGAGCTGGAAAACTTTTTTTTGACAGCGTTGCGTAAGCCTATTGTTATAGACGATGTACCTGCCGGAAGCAGGGTAAGGGTAAGACTTTACGGATGTATTTCTGTAACCCTTGATATAGATTCTTTCAGAAATATGCTGCTCCAGGACGGAGAGCCGGAGGAAGAAATTAATAATAAACTTGAGAATCTTAAAGAGCTTTTAAGTAATTCAGAAGAAAATCCAATACGTTTTGAAGGAGAGTCTGAAGAAATCCTTGTGCAGGAAGGAGACAATCCTGTAAATATCGTTTGGGGCTACAATACGGAAAATCAGGGAGACGATCCGGAGGTAGAAGAATTAAATATAAGCGGTTATTATCCTGAAACGTGGTCTTTTAATAAGGGGTTGTATCTTTATGGTACTTCTGCTTTTGGACAGGATTGTGTTTCTTCTGCCAAAGTATATTGTAATAATGTTGATAAAGACAAATTTAATAAAGGTGAATATTTTATAAATACTACAGATACAGATATTATTCAGCTGGATTATTTTGCAGTTGATGAACTTGCATGGGTAAATCTTACAGCTAAAAATCCTGGAACAGTTGTTGTTACCATAGGAAATTACAGCTATGATTGTACTGTAAAATCTCTTCTTTACATTTCTAATAAAAATGTAGAAAGTTTCCTTTTGCCGGATAATCCAACTTCTTATGAAAGAATAATTTATACTATTCCTTCTTTTATAGAATCGATAGATTCTTCTGCTATATCAGATGAAGTTCGTAATGCTATTTATGAAGTTGATTTTTCTGAATGCGGCATAACACATATTCCGGAATACCTTTTTAAGAACTGTGAGGAGCTTGAAAGTGTTTCTTTCCCTGATGGGCTTATAGAAATTGACAGCGGTGCTTTTTCCGGCTGTACTTCTCTATCCGAAGTAATCTATAAAGGTTCTATTGAGCAGTGGAATGAACTTGGTACATGGGGTAGTCTTGAAGAATTAGATGAGGTTAAACTGTTGGTTGTTTCAGGAGATGCAGCTGCAACTTATATTTATGATTCAGCAACAGGAAACTGGATAGCAAATTAAGGTATAAGAAACTTTATTTTTATTGTTTTGTACTTTATGCATTAAGAATATACACAAAAAAAGAGCCTTTCTTTCGAAAGACTCTTTTTTGTATGAAGCAAAACTATTCTATCTGAACAGGATAATCAGGAACTGTGAAACAAGAACAACTGCAACAAGTGCAATCGGGTAGGTAGAAGCATAGGCTCCTGCAACCTTTTCTGTTCCGGCTGTGCTGATGAGGGTTCCGAGTGCCGGAGTAGAAGTCATTCCTCCGCAGATTGAACCGAGGTTGTTAAGAAGGTTAAGCTTAAGCACGTACTTTGCAAAGATGAATCCTACAATCATCGGGATAAGAGTCATGATGATTCCGTAGATGAAGTAAACCCATTCAAAATACTTAACGAAGCTTGCGCCTCCTGCAACACCGGCACCGATAAGGAAGAGCATGAGACCGAGTTCACGGAAAACCTTAAGGGTGGCCTGCTGCGGCATTATGCTGATTTTTCCGAGCTTCTGGAAGTGTCCGAAGATAAGCGAAAGGATAAGACATCCGCCTGTTGTTGTAAGGGAGAAGTTTCCGAACTTGAACGAACCTGCAAAAACTCCGAGAAGTGCTACAAGGGAGAAAGCACAGAAGCCGAACGGATCAAGCGTAAGTTCTGAACCGGTAAGTTTAGAAGGAGCTTCCGGAGCAGATTCTGAAAGCTTTGCACGCTCTTCATCCATATTTGCCTTTGCAAATTTCGGAACAAGCTGAACAAAAAGAACAACACCGACTACACCAAAAAGATATGCAATTCCGTGTCCTACTGCAACGATTGCTTCGTAATCAACTGCACCGCCCTGTGTTACGGTTGCCTTTGCAGCAGAGAAAGCCGGAGTAGAAGTGAGTGAACCGGAAAGAAGACCTACGAGCATTGCAGAAACTTCTTCGAGATCACGGCCGAACATCTTGTTGTCGAATACGATACAGCCTGCGCAGGAAAGTCCGCCGAAGAGGATGATTATAACGCCGAGGAGAATGTAAGACTTAAAGTTTTTCTTTAAATCTCCGAAGAAACTCGGGCCTGCAATAAAACCTACAGATGTTACAAAAAGAATAAGACCAAGATTTTCTACAATCTTGAGAGCGTTTGTTACATAAGATACGTCACCAAGTTTAACTCCGTCCTGCTTTAAGACTACCATAAGCTGAGCCGAAAGCGGAGCATAAAGGAATGCACCGAAGAGAAGGGCAACGATAAATACGCCTGCTGTTCCCAGGGAAACGCCTTTAATTGTAATTCTGCCGAGCAGGTATCCTAAACCTGCAATTGCGAATACGCAGAATACAAGAAAGCTGATTGCCTTAATTGATAGAATTCCACCAAAAAGAATCATTTGTTTTTATACCTCTTTATTTAAAAAAAATTCTGTTTTTTAGAAAGCTGCGAGTGTTCTTTCTACACGCTCAAGGGCTTTTTCTTTTCCAAGAATTGCAATTGAACCGATAAGCGGCGGGCTTACCCTGCTTCCCGTAACGGCCATTCTGACCGGCATCATGAAGTCACCGAGCTTAATGCCGAGTTCCTCTGCCTTCTGCTTTGCAAAGTTTTCGGCTCCCTCGTGGTCTGTTTCGAACACTTTTTCTACAAAAGCCTTTGCGTTTTCAAGAACTTCCTTCGT
>JAGABO010000107.1 GCA_017614655.1 Treponema sp.
GCAAAAGAGATTCAGCATCTTCTTAAGGAAGATTTTGTTACTGATTATGATGTTTCCGGAACTGTAGGAAAGAGATACCGCCGTCAGGACGAAGTTGGTACTCCTTTCTGCGTAACCGTTGACTATGAAACAATCAACGAAAAGAACGACGACGGAACTCCTAATGCAAACTACAAGACTGTAACGGTTCGTTTCCGCGACAGCATGAAGCAGGAACGTGTTGCTCTTGATAACCTTGTTCCGTTCATCCAGAAAGCAATCAAGGAATATAAACCGGTTTTACGCTAGACTTTTTTAGCGCTGAGTCGTTTATATGGAATACGTAACTTTAGGAAGAACAAGCCTTCTTGTAAGCCGTACTGCGTTCGGGGCCATGAGCCTTGACTCACCGGAGATAAACTCTTCGGAAGACCCCGACGAAACAGCCTGTGCGATTGTACACGAGGCTTATTCTTCCGGAATAAATTTTTTTGACGCATCACATTCAAAACCTCTCTGCGAAAAGCGGCTCGGGTTTTCCCTTCATGGAATCAGGCAGAATGTTCTGCTTGCAACGAAGACACGGGCTTCGAGTGTTCAGGAACTGCGCCTTGAATTTTCAGAAAGCCTATCTAATCTGGACACCGACAGCGTTGACCTCTATCAGATAGAAAACCCTCTTGTCCTTCCCGTAAAAGACGGTGCAGACGGAATCTATAAGGAACTGTGCGCATTAAAGGAGAAGGGGAAGATAAAGCACTTCGGCATTGCAACAGAAGACTTTTCCCTTGCAAAGGAAGCGGTCTTAAGCGGCCTTTACGAAACAGTACAGTTTCCTTACAGCATTATTTCCAGTGAAGAAGTTTCCGATTTTGCAGATCTCTGCGCAGAAAAAGACGTCGGCTTTATTGCAATGCAGCCTTTAAATGGCGGTATCATTACGAATATTCCGCTTGCCTTCGGTTTTTTAAGTCAGAAAGAAAATGTTGTTCCTGTCTGGGGATGCCGTACACAGGCCGAACTTGAACAGATAGTTTACTTTAATAATCACCCGCCGGTAATCGACGAAAAATTTAAGGAAGAAGTAAACCGGATGAGGGAATTCTTTAACTAAGAAAGAGTTTACGCTTTGTTATCCTGTGAAAGGAAATCTTCTGTTTCTTTTTTTGTAAGCGTGCGCATTACTCTTGTAGTAAGATCGCTTGTCTTTATAATCTGTTTTGATCCGTCTGCAAGCTGAACAACCGGATTTTTTGGATCTGCAGTGTTTGTATCTACTACGCGGGCAATCTTTCCGTTTGAAAGATAAACATAACTTCCGAGTGAATACATGGAAAGGCTAAGAAGAAGTGCCTTAACTACAGCCGGGTTGTAAGGAGTTCCTTCGTTTTTAAGAAGCTCTGTCATGGCTGTATATGCAGTCTTTTCGTCTTTGTAACGTCTCGGTGCTGTAAGAGCTTCAAATGAACATGCAACGGAGATTATTTTTGCATAAAGTGAAATCTTTTCTGCAGTAAGCTTTCTCGGGTATCCCTGTCCGTTTTCTTTTTCGTGATGTTCAAGAACTGCCTGCTGAATTTCCTGAGAAAAACCGCACTCCTTTAGGATGTTGTAACTTAAAATAGGGTGGGTATTCAGTTTTGCCCTTTCTGAAGGACTGAGCGGCTTGTCCGTAAGATAAAGCTGCGGCGGAATCCTCATCTGTCCGATTTCGTGGAGAATACATGCCACTCCGATTTCTGCGATTTTAGCTTCACTGAGTTTAAGCTGCTGTGCGATTGTAACTGCAATTACAGTAGATCTCATTGAATGACTTACGATTATGTTTTTATTGTAGCTTTCGTCATTCGGTGAAACGCGTAATATGTAATGATGATTTTCGCTTATAAAACTGCAGAGTTTTTTTACTGTTGATGAAATTTCGTTTACGTTCAGATGTTTTCTTGTTGCGTAAGTGATGTAAATACGGTTTATGTAGTTCATGTACTCGTTGTAAATCTGACGTACATATTCCATCTTTGCATCTTCATCCGGCTTCTGGTTTTCGAGAAGTTTTATCTGTTCTTTTATTTTTTCTGTCTGTGAATCAACAACTTCTTCTATGAACATATCGGAAACATCAGATGTATTTCCGATATTGATTTTTGAAGCTTCATTTCTATTTGTTTCGTCATCAGGATCCCGGATAATTTCTTTTTTTGCAGGAGATTCCGAAACAACTTCTCTAAAACTCCATTCATTCAGAGCCTTAATAATAGCCGGTGTAAGGGGGCATGGCGGCGTACAGAGGAGGAACTGATTATCGAGCATTAAGTCTGTGTTGAATGTAGAATCCGCTTTGAGACTAGAAACTTCCAATGCTATCATCGTATTCTCCCTTTTTTAATTTCAGGTCATGCTGATTAACCTGCTCTCTGGATTTTCCGGTCAATCAGAGTTCCTGTAAAGTACATACCCGTATTCAGATTATCGGAAGAATTATAGTATAACTTGAGTCTTTTTAAAAACAATGAAAAGACCAAAGCAAGCCCCGGTCTTTCCACAAGGAGATATGAATCGCACTATTACACAGGCGTCTGGATGTCAATAA
>JAGABO010000108.1 GCA_017614655.1 Treponema sp.
ACATTGTTCTTGTTATGACGGTAAACCCGGGCTGGGGCGGACAGCGTCTTATTCCCTATACACTTGATAAAGTCAGGAAACTTGCCGATATTCAGAAGGAGAACGGTTTTAAATATCTTATTTCTGTTGACGGCGGTGTGAGCGCAGAAACCCTTCCTATGGTTCTGGATTCAGGAATTGATATTGCAGTTTCCGGTTCATCTTTTTTTAAGGGGACTTTAAAATGGAATTCTTAAGAAGAAAGCTTCTGACTGGTTTCTTTTTCCTTGTTTTGTTTTGTATTCCGGGATTTTCTCAGGAAAAGAAAGCGCCTTATCTTGTTCAGGGACTTGAAGCCTACAGAAACGGCGACTGGGCAAGTTCTGCACTTTTTTTAAGAAAGGCTGCTGCCGGAAACGATTCTTTTGGTGCAGAAAACTACTATATACTTATCCTAAGTGACATGTACGGAGAAAACTATCCTTCATGCATAAATGACTGCGATTACTTTCTTAAACATTACCCGGACAGCAGTTTAAGGACTTACATCGAATACCAGAAGGGACGTGCACTTCATTACATGGGACAGAACGACAGCGCCGCAATTCTTTTAAGCGACTTCTGTCATCAGAATCCGGATGATGATCTTTTTCCGTCGGCTCTTTACTGGCTTGCAGAATGTTTCTATGATGACTACAACTTTGACACGGCAGCTCCTCTTTATGAACGCATCGTTGCAGAGTTCCCGGACTGCTCTAAAGCCGAAGATGCAAAATTCAAACTTGAACTTATTTCTCAGCGCGAGCGTGAACAGAAACTGCTTTATCTTTTAAGAATGACAGGTGAAGAGTATCTGAGTTCCCGCGAAACTTACGAAAAACAGCTCCGTGAATATCAGACGGAAGATCTTGTTTCCTTAAGAAATCAGCTTAATGCAGCAAACAGACGCATTGCAGAACTGGAAAAGAATGCTGCAACTGCTGCTTCTGCGGCTGCTGCATCTCATTCGGCAACAAATGAAGATGTAAAGGCTCTTAAAACCAGGGCTCTTCAGATTCAGAAACTTCTGGACGAAAAAACTTCCGCTTCTACCGGAAAAGAAAAGTGAGGTTCTTTATGAAAAAAATACTTTTAATTGCTGCCTCAGTCATTTTTTCACTTGTCTGCCTTTCGTGCGAAAGTTCTGACACAAAAAATCTTACAAAAGAAGAAAAGGCAATCCTTAAGGAACAGAAAAAACAGAAAAAAGATGCCTATACCGGCTGGATATACATTCCGGACCGCAAATTTTCAATTACGAAAGATGATATCAAGATAGAAATGAACGGAAGTACAGGCTCGTTCTGTCTTTATGCAATTCCCGAAGTTGGAAAACCTGTTCCTCTTCTTTCGAATTATGATTCAACAACATCAACATTTTTCAGCGTAAAAATCGGCCGAAAAGAATACCGCCTTAACCGCGAAAACGGAGTAAAGAGCGAAGCCCGGCGTACTCCCTACGGGGCACAGATGGCATACTTAATAAGCGGAGAAGCTCAGATTGTAGTAGACTTCAGTTTTCTTCCTTCGATTGCAACTTCAAGCCGCGTAGACATGCTTCGTGTTACTGTTTACACGATAAATCTTGGAAAGCATACTCAGTCTTTTGCAATAAAGGGTGTTTTTGATACAGTACTCGGGGAAAATACTGATGCACATTTTTCTACTGCAGCAAAAAGCCGTATAAACAGCGAAATGCAGCTCTTTGACCTTTCGGATGACCTTTGGATAAGGTCTTCAAATGGAAATACATCACTGCAGATGCTTCTTTGCGGAAAGGGAATCAATTCTCCGTCTTACGTAACTCTTGCAAATAAGGATGCCCTTGCCCTTCCGATGTGGGTTCCGCAGGTTCAGGATACAAAGAGCTTCAGTTCAGTAATATCCTATAACAATTCTGCTGTGGGGCTTAACTGGAAAACTGCATACATAGATCCGAACAGAACATCAGTAATTACTTTCTATATCTCTGTCGGAATCGGTGGAAATGAACCTGCCGGAAAAAACTTCCTGGCTTCTCTTGCAGAAGGAAAAACTGCTCTTTCTGCAAAGATTCCTCCTGCATTCCAGACAACAAATGTTGCACCCGATCCTGCACAGATTTCTCCGGACGAGATTCAGACGGTTTATCACGAAAACATGCCGGCTGTTCCGGAAGGCCCTGTTCAGACAATAAAGGATACTCCTGTGGAAGTTCAGGATGTTTCGGATACAGAAGGCCCTGTTCAGGTTCTGGCTTCTGTGGAAGAAGAAAAAGAAGAACTGCCGGAAACTACGGCTGCTGCCGTTACTAAGGAACAGCTTGATCCGGAATATATACAGAAACTTCTTGATCACATTGCAGCTCTGGAAGAAGACGGAAGCGGCGTTAATGATAACGAGATTCAGTATCTTAACGAAGAGCTTGATTCAATATTAAAAGTTCTTAATTCAATGGAATAAAATATGGCCAACGTAATCGACAGGGCAAATTCGCTCATGAAAAGAAGAATGTTCTCTCGTGCAATTACAATGCTGGAGGCACGTTCTGAATTTTATGCAGATGATTTTGAATATTACGTTACGCTTGGTAAAGCCTGTCTTTATGTCGGAGATTTTGGAAGTGCGGCTTCCTATTACAGCCGTGCACGAGAAATAAAAATAAATAACTCGGATCTGCTTTTAGGACAGGCTGCAATTTTTCTTACGAGGGGAGACACAGAACGTGCAGTTGACTATTACCTGAATGTTCTCGAAAATGATCCCCGAAACGTTACCGCAAAAGCTGCCCTGGATTTTATAAGGACAAAAGGTGATTATCCGACAATATGCCGCTGGAATGATTCCGGCAAAATAAAAAGATTTTTTCCTCCGCTTGGAATCAATCCGCTTATAGTTATGCGCTGTGCTCTTGCCGGACTTGCAGCAGGTTTTCTGATTGCATTTTTTGTGATGTTCTTTCCGCAGCGTATTCCTGATTTTAACGGTCCGCGTGCAAACCTTAGCCTGCTTTCTGCAATAGAAGACAGTTCGCTTGTTCTTTCTAAGGAAGAAATGGCTAAGACAAGAATCTCTTTGGTGCTTCAGAAAGACGAAATCCGTTCTTCCATGAACAGGTGTGTAAAGGCATTCAACGAATACAAGGATAATACTGCGCAGATAGAAATAAACCGGCTTCTTAACAGCAATGCAGGACTAGAAGTAAGACAGAAGATCTCCGTAATTTCCGAAAAACTGAATTCAAATCCGGGGTTTGATTCTCTTATGGCTTCCGGTGACAACATTCAGTTTACAGAGATAGACCGGGAAAAGTTTTATCTTTATGAAGACTGCGTTGTTTCCTGGCGCGGTACTGTGGCAAACGAAACTTTAGGCGAAGACGGAAGTTCTGCCTATTCTTTCCTTGTAGGATACCACGATAAAAAAACGATGCTTGCACAGGTAAAGATTTACTTTAAAAATATAATAGACTTGGACTACTCAAAGCCGGTGCAGTTTCTTGCAAAGCTTCACTTTGACACCGAAGGAAATCTTTTCCTCGAAGGCCTCGGCTTTTACCAGCCCCTCGAAGGCGTTTTCAAAGACTGATTTTCATTTTCCTGGAAATAAAAAACACTTTAATAATTTCACATTATAAGCACTGTAACTGAAAATCCGGCTGAAAACGACATTTGAGCGATGGCAAGCGCCAAAGGCGCGCAGTCCGATACCTTGTTCGCTCAACCAGGCGTTTTCCAGTCGGATTTTGCAGTGTGAAGTGCTTATAATGTGAAAGTTTTTCTGTTTTGAACTGTTCCTCTTCAATATTGTGTAAAAATTCTGTAAAATATTATGAAAAAAATTGCTTTTTTTTGTAATTTTTAAAATCTGTGACAATATAATTATTGAAAACAGAAAGGAATATCCGTTGTAAATCTTATGCCTTAAAATGTGCTGAGTTTACAGGGGTTTCCTTATATGATATGGGAGGTAAATATGGCCAGGGCAGCAGAAAAGGAAATGCCGCAGGACGTATCGGAAAAGTTAAAGGCTCTGGAGGCAGCCCGTCTTCAGATCGAAAAACAGTTTGGTTCGGGTTCACTTATGAAACTCGGAACAAAAACGGATTCAGCATCAATTGATGTAGTTCCGTCCGGTTCAATTCTTCTTGATGAGGCACTCGGTATCGGTGGATATCCGCGCGGACGCATTATCGAAATGTACGGTCCGGAAAGTTCAGGTAAGACGACTCTTGCACTCCATGCAGTTGCAGAAGCACAGAAGCTTGGCGGAATTGCAGCCTTTATTGATGCAGAACACGCCCTTGACCCGGTTTATGCAAAGAACCTCGGCGTTAATATAGACGAACTTTATGTTTCCCAGCCGGATACGGGAGAACAGGCTCTTGAAATCTGTGAACAGCTTGTCCGCTCTGGTGCAGTCGACATCATCGTAATTGACTCTGTTGCAGCCCTTACTCCTCAGAAAGAAATCGAAGGCGAAATGGGTGACTCGGTAATGGGTGTTCAGGCACGCCTTATGAGTCAGGCTTTAAGAAAGCTTACGGCAATTGTCGGAAAAAGTAAGTGTATCGTTGTATTCATCAACCAGATCCGCATGAAAATCGGTGTTATGTTCGGTAATCCCGAAACAACTACCGGTGGAAATGCCCTTAAGTTTTATTCATCAATCCGCCTCGAAATCCGCCGTACAGAATCAATCGACGGAAAAGGAGACGAAGAAGCAATAGGAAACCGTGTGCGCGTAAAGGTTGTAAAGAACAAGGTTGCGCCTCCTTTCCGCAAGGTAGAACTCGACATCTACTTTGGAAAGGGTGTTTCTGCAAGTGCCTCGCTTCTAGATTCTGCCGTTAAGCACGGACTTATCGACAAGAGGGGAGCCTGGTATACCCGCGGCGAAGAAAAAGTCGGTCAGGGTAAGGAAAATGCTGTTTCCTATATCGAAAATAATCCGGATTACCGCATTGAACTTGAACACACCCTGCGCGAAAAGATATTCCCGGGGCAGGTTCTGCGTAC
>JAGABO010000109.1 GCA_017614655.1 Treponema sp.
AGTGGTTGACTAAATGTATTTTTTGTAATATAGTGCCGTTAGCTTGTAAATAAGCTGATAAACTCTCTCCGATGTCCAGTTTACTGGACGTGGTGGTACGGGGCAGTTGCTTCGCACCACCATTTTTTTTGCCCGGGCGGTAACTTTTAAACAGTCAGTTCTTACTGTTAAGGTTAATCAGTATTAAAATCAATCTGGAGTGTGCAGTATCCTTCTGAAGAGTGTAAAGAGAGTACTGCTTTGGAGTTTTCTTTTCCTTTGTATATAATTTCCGAAGGTTTCTGGCCTTTTTCCCGCGAAACTGCATATTTTGCAGAAAGTCTTGTCTTGATTTTCTGAATATTCTGATCGCCTGCGAGATATGCCCTTATTTTATAGAGCTTTTTTTTGTCGTTAAAGTAGAAAACGGACTGTGCGTATTCAATGTTTTCAAAGAGAACCCAGTCTGTGGTCAAGGTTGCAAAGAGCTCGCGTTCTTCTCTGGAACAGTCTATTTCCCATTTTGAAAGCAGGTTTACGGTTTCGTCCAGTTCAGAGCCGCCTTTTATGTTCCAGAAAGTTATTTCACGGGATGATTTTCTTTCTTTTATCTGATGTGGCCGTGAGCAGGAAAAAATCATCAGCAGTGCAAAAAATACGGGTACAGTCTTTATTTTTCTCATGAATCAATAATAGCACAAATCATCAGTTTCGTACATGAACTTTGCATTGAAGAAACTTGTATTTTGTGCTAATTTCTTCCTATGAAATGTATTGACGAAGCGGTCGAAAAAATCCTTGAATCCTATAAGAAATACGGCGGAATCAACCTAGACGAAGCCCGCATTTTTCCAAACAGGCAGAATGTCATTGATGTCGTGCATGATATTCAGGGGCTTATTTTTCCAGGCTACAGGACTGCCGAAGAACTCGATAACCTTACACTTCGTTTTGTTACCGGCGAGAAGGTTAACCGCATTGTGTCCATGCTTACGAGGGAAATCAAAAAGGCCCTTATGTTTATGATTCAGGACGGCGGCAACGAATCAAGGCAGTGCATTTCTCTTGCAGAAAAGACGGCGCTTGCTCTTATAGAAGAGATTCCCGAAATCAGGCGCAAGGTCGGTCTTGATGTCCAGGCTGCTTTTGCCGGAGATCCTGCTGCAAAATCAACGGAAGACGTTATTGTTTCATATCCGGGGCTGGAAGCTATTGTAGTTTACAGAATTGCGCATTTTCTTAGTGTAAGCGGTGTACCGGTTATTCCCCGTATCATGAGTGAATACGCTCACGGCAAAACGGGAATTGATATAAATCCTGCTGCAAAAATCGGCGAAAGTTTCTTTATTGATCACGGAACCGGTGTTGTAATCGGGGAGTCGTGCGAAATCGGCAATAACGTAAAGATTTACCAGGGAGTTACGCTTGGTGCTCTGTCCGTTAAAAAGGAGCTTATGGATAAAAAGCGTCATCCTACTATAGAAGATGATGTTACGATTTATGCAAATGCAACCATTCTTGGCGGAAAGACAGTTGTCGGAAAAGGCAGTATAATCGGCGGAAATACGTGGGTTACGTCTTCTGTTCCGGCGGGCTCTGTTGTTTCGCAGTCTGGTGTAATCTGAATCTGATTGATGATAAAAAAAAGTGTAAATATCCGGTATTTTGATTAAATTCGTGCTGCGGTTATTGACACAAATTGCTGATTGAATTATATTTGCTAAACGCGTAAACTTTTTACGTGCTTTTTGCTCTTATAGCTCAGTCGGTAGAGCACATCGTTGGTAACGATGAGGTCAGCGGTCCGATTCCGCTTGAGAGCTTGGTAATTTTTTATTAGGAGAATAAAATGGGAAGCAAGAAGAAGACAGCCGTGGAAATTATTGCTTTACAGTGCACGGAATGTAAGAGAAAGAATTATACTACATACAAAAACCGCAAGAATATTACCGGTAAGCTTGAAAAAGCAAAGTATTGTCCTTTCTGCCGTAAGTCTATACTTCACAAAGAGACAAAAGCTAAATAATTTAGTATGCCAGGGTTTTCGTTAAGAAAGCCTTTACATATCTAGGTCAGTAGCTCAGCTGGTAGAGTCCCGGTCTCCAAAACCGGTTGTCGCGGGTTCGAGTCCTGCCTGGCCTGTTAATTTTTAACGATACGAGGATAAAAATGAAGTTTTTCCGTTTTTGTAAGGAATGTGCAGCAGAACTTAAGAAAGTAACCTGGCCTACAGGCAGTGAAGTTCTTTCTTCTGTAAAAGTTGTTTTTCTTTCTACAGTAGTAGTTGCAGTAATTCTTGGTGTCCTTGATTTTGCTTTCACAAAAGGAATGGAAATCGTTTTCTAAAAAGGGGATGTCCGCTGTTTTCTGAGCGGGTGTTTTTTAGCAGTTTATCGGGGTAAACCAATGGCAAAGAGCTGGTATATAATCCATACTTACACAGGTTACGAACAGAAAATCTACAGAAGCCTTAAGAAACTTCTGGAAGATGGTGCTATTGATTCAAATATTGTTGCAGACGTAAAAGTTCCTATGGAAGAAGTTGTAGAAGTCCGCAACGGTAAGAAAGTTACAAAGAATAATCTTCTCCTTCCCGGTTATGTTATGGTAGAAATGGATCTTCCCCAGATTGGATGGAAGGCTCCGTGCCAGCAGATTTTTAAGATTCAGGGTGTTACAGGATTTGTCGGAACAGACCGTTCAGAACGTCCGCGTCCTATTTCTCCGGATGAAGCAAAGCATCTTCTTCAGGCTGCCGGTGAAATTAAGGGAGAGAAATCTGTTCGCGTTAAGCAGAATTACGAAATCGGTGATCAGGTTAAGATTATCGACGGTCCATTTGCTACATTCAGCGGTGCAGTAGAAGATGTTGATGCAGCAAAGAATAAGCTCCGTGTTAATGTTCAGATTTTCGGACGTACTACTCCGGTAGAAGTAGACGTTCTTCAGGTAGAAAAAATATAAACTTAAATAAATGCAGCGGCGCAGCTTCCTGTGCCGCTTTGTCTGTAGTAAAAATAGCGTTAGGTTATTTTTACGGTGTTATTTGATAGAATAGGGTAAAACCCGTTCTTATATATGGGAGAAACGTAAGTCCGTCGGACATAGGCGTTTCGCTAGGTTTCACGGCTATATGCCGGGAATCACACCAGAATAAGGAGATTTATTATGGCCACAAAAAAGGTAACAGCTGTCATCAAACTGCAGTGCCCCGCGGGTTCTGCAACGCCAGCTCCACCAATCGGCCCTGCTCTCGGACCTCACGGAGTTCCTGCACCGAAGTTTGTTCAGGAATTCAATGACCGCACAAAGAGCATGGAAAAGGGACTTATCATCCCTGTTGTAATCACTGTTTATCAGGACAAATCTTTCTCTTTCATTCTCAAGACTCCTCCGGCTGCAGTTCTTATTAAGAAAGCTGCAGGAATCCAGAAGGGTGCAGGAAATCCTCTCCGCGACAAGGTTGGAAAGATTTCTGCAAAGGCAATTGAGGATATCGCAAAGCAGAAGCTTCCTGACTTAAACGCAAACGACGTTGAAGCTGCAAAGAAAATCATCGCCGGTACTGCACGCAGTATGGGTGTAGAAGTGGAGGCTGAATAATGAAGCACGGAAAGAAGTACAATGAGTCACTCAAAAAGTATGATCCGGCAAAGCAGTACTCTGTTGCAGAAGCATGCCAGCTTGTAAAGGACCTGCACTACGTTAAGTTCGACGAAACAGTAGAACTTGCAGTTTCCCTTAAGCTCGAAAAGAATCAGACTGTACGTGATACACTCGTATTCCCGCATCAGTTCACCGGAGAGAAGCGCGTTCTCGTATTCTGTAAGGAAGACCGTGTTAAGGAAGCTCTCGATGCAGGTGCAACTTATGCAGGTTCAACTGAATACCTCGACAAAGTAAAGGGCGGATGGCTCGACTTTGACGTTGCTGTTGCTACTCCGGACATGATGAAGGATGTAGGACGTCTCGGTATGGTACTCGGACGCAAAGGTCTTATGCCTAACCCAAAGACAGGAACTGTAACACCGAACATTGCACAGGCTGTTGCAGAACTCAAGAAGGGACGTACAGAATTCCGCGCAGACAAGGGCGGTGTAGTTCACATTGCAGTAGGAAAAGTTTCTATGGATTCAAAGGATACTGCAGAGAACGTAACAACTTTCCTTGCTGAATTGAACCGCAAGAAACCGGCTGATGCAAAAGCAGGTTTTGTGCGCTCGGTTTCACTCAGCTCCACAATGGGACCCGGTGTTTGGGTTGACTACAAGGAGGGTGAATAATGGCTATCAGAGCAAAGAAACTTCAGCCGGCTAAGACAGCCGCTATAGAAGAAGCAAAGAAAGTTCTTGGTGAATATGCAAACTATGTTTTCATTGACTACCGCGGACTTACTGTAGAACAGATTACAAAGCTTCGTGCAGGTCTTCGTGCAAAGAATGCACAGCTCAAAGTATTCAAGAACAACTTCGCAAAAGTTGCTTTTGACGAAATGAAGAATGATGAAGTTGCACAGTATCTTTCTGGACCTACAGCTATTGCTTTGATTCATGAAGATGCAAACGAATCTGCAAAGGTTCTGTTTGACTTTATCAAAGAAGCACCGACTCTCGCTGTAAAAGGCGCATGGGTAGACGGTGAACTTTATGATGCTGCAAAAATCGAGGCACTTTCAAAGCTCCCTGGAAAGAAGCAGCTCATCGCTATGCTTATGTCTGCTATCAACGGACCGGCAAGAAAACTCGCTGGTACATTGCAGGCTTATGTTGAAAAACTGGAAAAAGAAGGTCCTGCAGCTGCAAAGGCAGAAGCAGCACCAGCAGCAGAAGCTCCGGCCGAAACTCCGGCAGCAGATGCAGCCCCGGCTCCAGCAACTGAGTAATTCCGGTGGAGAACGGTTCAGAACCGCAATCCAGAGACGGGCTTTTTTCACTGTGGTCAGGCTTCTATGTGCTGATTACTGTCCACAGAAAACCGCACGAGGCATATAACGGAACAGTTTGTTCTTTTGCAAGGCGGAATAAATTAGAATCATTTTAATGATTGGAGAAGACAATTATGGCACTTTCAAACGACGAAATCCTTGAAGCAATCGCTAACCTTACAGTTCAGCAGGCAGCTGACCTCGTAAAAGCAATGGAAGAAAAATTCGGTGTATCTGCAGCAGCTCCTGTAGCAGTAGCAGCAGCACCTGGCGCAGCAGCAGCTGCAGAAGAGCAGACAGAATTCACTGTTACTCTTGAATCTATCGATGCTGCAAAGAAGATCGCAGTTATCAAGGCTGTACGTGCTATCACAGGTCTCGGACTTGGTGAAGCTAAGGCTCTTGTTGAAGGCGCACCAAAGGTACTCAAAGAAGGTGTATCTAAGGCAGATGCAGACAAGATGATCGCTGACATCGCAGAAGCTGGTGGTAAGGCTAGCAAAAAATAATTTCTAAAGAGATTATTTCTTTGCCTACATAATTTTAAGATGTAAGCAGAAGAAAACAGCCGGAAGCGAAGGCTCGAGGCAAAAAAACATCTGCAACGAGCGTAAGCGAAGTGAAGCCGTTTTTTTTGAAATGAACTTCGCTGGAAGGCTGTTAGCTTCTGCTTAAAGAAAAAAAATCTTAAGCTTCGGGTTGTGTTCTGGACGCAGGATGCATTCCGGAGCTTTAGGCGTATACAAGGGACTTGCAGAAAAACTTGTGTACTCCTTCAAATCTGCCTTTTTGGGCGTTTTTTCTGCACGGATTCAAAACCATCCGAAGGACAGCGGTTCTTGTGCTGAGCGAAGTTTTCGCTTGTAGCGGCTCCGGTGTACCGGTTTTCCACCCGAGAGGTTTTTTTAATGTTCGCAAAAAGCAAGACAATTAAGCGACAGTATTTCGGAAAAGAGATTCCTGAGTTCATGGAACTTCCGAACCTTATTGACATTCAGCTTTCTTCTTACGAGGAATTTATTCAGAAAGATAAGCTGGATAAGAAAGAACCGTTGGCAGACGACAAGGGACTTCAGAAAGTATTTAAAGAGACATTCCCGATTGAAAGCCCCAACGGCGACATGACGCTCGAGTATGAATTCTACGACCTTGATTTCGAAAACATTAAATTCAGCGAACTTGAGTGTAAGAAAAAGGGACTTACCTATGCAGTTCCACTTAAGGCCCGCATAAACCTTAACTTCCTGGAAACAGGAGCAATCCTTCAGAAGGATATTTACATGGGCGACATTCCGCTCATGACAGACCGCGGAACCTTCGTTATTAACGGAGCAGAACGCGTTGTTGTAAGCCAGATTCACCGTTCTCCTGGAGTTATCTTCCAGCGCGAAAAGGGTGTTCTTTCTTCAAGAATCATTCCTTACCGCGGATCATGGCTCGAATTTGAAATTGACCAGAAAAAAGAACTCATATATGCAAAAATCGACCGCAAGAAGAAGATTCTCGGTACAATCTTCCTTCGTGCACTCGGTTATTCAACACGTGAAGAAATCATCAGCGAATTCTATGTTACAGAGGATATAAAAGTTCCTTCAGATGCATCTAAGCGCGAAGAACTTGTTGGACGCGTTCTTTCTAAAGCAGTTATCATCAAGGGTGATGACGAAGATGTAGAAAAGAAACTCTTCCGTGCAGGTGACAAGCTTCATCCGCATGATTTGGACGACCTCGTTGCAAACGGAATTAAAGAAATCAGCGTAATCAAACTTAACGCAAAGAAAAATCCTAACAGCAAGGAAGAAA
>JAGABO010000110.1 GCA_017614655.1 Treponema sp.
CTGCATACATTGCATAGGTAAACTCTTTTGAAATATCGTACTGGACTTTAAGACCCGGAGTAATCGTAAATTTCTTTACAACGTCACCGTCAAATTCAATTCCAAGCATTTTTCCTGATGCCCAGCCGAAGTCGATGTCTGCTCTTGTGAAGAATTTTGCCTTAAGGTCAATTTCATCCTTAAGTGTGTAATAGAAGGCTCCGTTAATGCTGAAGTCTTTAGCATCTGTATAATTGTCATCATCTACTTCTTCTGAGTCAATGCCGTAGCTTAAGCCTGCAGAGAAAGCCATTACCTTGTTAAGGTTCATACCGAAGAGTGCAGAAAAAGTAAAGTCTTTCTTGTGATTATATTCTGCAGTTGGAGTTTCGTCTGTTGCTTCATAGAAAGATACTCTTACTGCCTTGTTGTCCCAGCCGTAGAAACCTGTAAATCTGTTGTGTGAAGTTGAACCTGCTGCTGAATCATCATTCCAGAGGTTACCTCTCCATTCAATTCCAAGAACACTTTTTTTGTTAAGGTGAGTTGCAAGTGCAAGGTTTCCTTCGCTTGCAGAGTCAATGCTTGTAAAACCGAAATATTTGTCAAACTTAAGACGGTTCCATGTGATTACGTTGTTAAGGTCATAAACGTCATCTTCTACTGTAGAAGCTGTTGCTTTATAAAGACCTGATTCGTTTTCTGCAGAAACTGTAAAAACTGATGCTGTTGCAAAGAGTGCAGCTGCTGCAATTACTTTTACTGTTTTTCTCATTTTAGAAATCCTCCTTTAAAATGATTACTTTAATTATTGACAGATTTTCAAATATTGTCAACGTTATTTTCTTCTTGTGTAATCCCGCTTCTTATGTTACTATATATAAAAACAAAAACTTTGGAGTAAAAAAATGTCCGATAAAATTCCTTACAAGATTTATCTTTCAGAAAATGAACTTCCTTCAAGCTGGTACAATGTACGTGCCGACATGAAGAATAAACCGGCCCCTCTCTTAAATCCGGGAACCCACAAACCTATGACTTTTGATGAGCTTCGTCCTGTATTCTGCGACGAGCTTGTAAAGCAGGAACTTGACGATACGACTGCAAATATTGCAATTCCTGACGAAATCCGCGAGTTCTACAGAATGTACCGCCCGTCTCCTCTTGTACGCGCATACTGTCTCGAAAAGAAGCTCGGAACTCCTGCAAAGATTTACTATAAATTCGAAGGAAACAATACAAGCGGAAGCCACAAGCTTAACTCGGCAATTGCCCAGGCTTACTATGCAAAGAAGCAGGGGCTTAAAGGCGTTACTACGGAAACCGGTGCAGGCCAGTGGGGAACAGCCCTTTCTATGGCATGTTCTTACTTTGACCTCGACTGTCAGGTTTACATGGTAAAGTGCTCTTATGAACAGAAGCCGTTCCGCCGCGAAGTAATGAGGACTTACGGAGCAAGCGTAACTCCTTCTCCGTCAAACACGACGGAAGTAGGAAAGAAGATTCTTGCAGAATTCCCCGGCACAAACGGTAGCTTAGGCTGCGCAATTTCCGAAGCCGTAGAAGCTGCAACAAAGCAGGAAGGTTACCGCTATGTTTTAGGAAGCGTTCTTAACCAGGTTCTTCTTCATCAGACTGTAATCGGTCTTGAAACAATGACTGCAATGGATAAATACGGAATCAAGCCTGACGTAATCATCGGATGTGCAGGAGGCGGTTCTAACCTGGGCGGACTCATTTCTCCGTTCATGGGAAGAAAGCTCCGCGGAGAGGCAGACTATCAGTTTATTGCTGTTGAACCTGCAAGCTGTCCTTCTTTAACCCGCGGTAAGTTTGTCTATGACTTCTGCGACACAGGACACGTATGCCCGCTTGCAAAAATGTACACTCTCGGAAGCGAGTTCATGCCTTCACCAAGCCACGCAGGAGGACTCCGCTATCACGGAATGAGCACGATTCTTTCTCAGCTTTATGATGACAGGCTTATCGAAGCCCGCTCTGTTGAACAGACTTCTGTTTTTGCCGCAGCCCAGCAGTTTGCCCGCGTAGAAGGAATTCTTCCTGCTCCGGAATCAAGCCATGCAATCCGTGTTGCAATTGATGAAGCCCTTAAGTGTAAGGAAACCGGCGAAGAAAAAACAATCCTCTTCGGACTTACAGGAACCGGTTACTTTGACATGTACGCTTACCAGGCATTCAACGACGGAACAATGAGCGACTACATTCCGACAGATGCAGACATTCAGAAAGGTCTTGCCGGAGTTCCGCGTTTTGAAGGAAACAATATCTAAAATTGAACTTTCTTTCGTTCCTTAAGAAGGAGGCGGTCTTTTGTGCCGCTTTCTTCTGTGCAGCCGTGAGTGCATTTTTTGTTCCGCCCGCGGCTGTTTATTTTTCTTACATAGACTTTGACACTCTCTATATTCTCTTTGCCCTCATGGCAGTCATTGCAGCATTAAGGGAATGCGGCGTCTTTGACACCATGGCACGGCTTCTGTGTTCCAGGATCCGTTCCGTAAAGATGCTCTGCGCAGTCCTTACATCCCTCTGTTTCTTTACGTCCATGCTGATTACAAACGACGTTGCCCTCCTGACTTTCGTTCCGTTTACGCTTGCGCTTCTTGCTCACTGTGCAAAAGGAAGTACCGTTCTTTTTACGGTTGTACTGGAAACCGTCGCTGCAAATACAGGAAGCATGCTTACGCCTCTTGGAAATCCCCAGAACCTTTTTCTTTTTTCCAAAATGAACTGTTCGGTTTCTGATTTTTCTTCCGTCATCCTTCCGTATTCTGCCGTCTGCTTCATCCTTATCTTTGCCTGCATTTTTTTTATGAAAGAGAAGGGAAGAACCGGCCTTGCAGTAAGAAAACTTCCGGAAAAAGAAGCAGACACAGTTTCATTGCTCGAAGATAAAGACGCAGCTGCTAAAAAAGAGCCTTCAAAAAAAATCCGCATTGCAGTTTATTCGCTTCTGTTTGTTTTCTGCATCCTCTGTGTAGTGCGCATTTTTCCAAAATGGAGTGCAGCTCTTTCGGCCTTTCTTGTGCTTTTAATATTAAACAGAAAGGTTCTCCTTAAGGTTGATTACATGCTGCTTCTTACGTTTACAGCTTTTTTTATTTTTACGGGAAACATTTCGTCTCTTCCTTCTGTTCATGCATTCCTTGAAAGTTTTGTACAAAATAATGAATTTTTTGCGGGAGTTGTTTCAAGCCAGGTAATAAGCAACGTACCTGCAGCCCTTCTACTTTATCCGTTTTCTTCCGACGTAAAAAGCCTCCTTCTGGGAGTGAATGCAGGCGGCCTTGGCACCTTAATAGCATCGCTTGCAAGCCTTATTTCGTTTAAGCTTTATTCTGCTCCGGCAAAAAAACTGGGACTTCCATCTTCTTCCCGCTATCTTCTGGTTTTTACCGCCGTAAATGCCGCCTTCCTTCTCATCCTCTGTATTTTTTATTACATACAATAAATACGTCTTACGCACGAAAAAAACACTCCCAGGCATTAAACAGTCTGTAAAACCGCTGCAATAATGCTGCTGCATGCCTGACTGCGCATGGAAACTATATGTT
Organism: Treponema sp.; assembly: GCA_017614655.1. Taxonomy (GTDB): domain Bacteria; phylum Spirochaetota; class Spirochaetia; order Treponematales; family Treponemataceae; genus Treponema_D. The sequence goes on from JAGABO010000110.1 coordinate 3,552, forward strand.
TCTGCCGCTTATGCGGCAGGCGCAGTCAGGAATGCTTTTACAGACTGCTTAATACCTTCGCGTGTTTTTTCATGCGTAAGTCTTGCGTATAAATATTTACACGAGTTCATTAAACTGATATTCTTGAAGTATGAAGGATAAAGTTCTGCTTTCACCGTCACTGCTCAGTGCGGATTTCTCTAATCTGGAAGGGGCTCTTTCCCTTATAGAAAAAAACGGCGGCTCTCTTGTACACATTGATGTAATGGACGGCAGTTTTGTGCCGCAGATTTCTTATGGCCAGCCGGTTATTTCTTCGATCAGAAAGGCTTCTAAGCTTCCGTTTGACGTTCATCTTATGATAGACAAACCCGAAACTTCCATCATGTCATTCATCGAGGCAGGAAGTGATGCAGTTACTTTCCATATAGAAGCAAC
>JAGABO010000111.1 GCA_017614655.1 Treponema sp.
CGGCATAGCCGGTTAGTGGTCGCATAGACGCAATGTCCGTGCGGCCTGGAAGTGTACTGTGTGCATGCAGGTTTTGTATCCCGGCGGCCGCTTGTTTTTTGAGTTCCGGCTGCAAGGTCCAGCTGGGCCTTATGTAAAATCAAGAACAATATTTTTTTACTTTCTCTTAATGCACCAGAAGCTGTTTTCTGATTCCCATGTAAAAAGAATTTTCTGTGCATTTGTAAGCAGTATGTTTTTTAAAAGAAGCGTGTCTTCTTCTCCGAGTGCGGCGTTAAGTTTTTTTCCGTAATCAGAATTTCCTGCATTAAACCAGCGTTCAATTTCCGAAGCAGAAATCCGCCTCTTTTCTTTCATGGCTGCTGTTTTGCAGGAAACGGCAAGTCCTTTTTCTTCAAGAGCGCCTTTTATAAAATCAGCATCCCAGTTAAAAAGTCTTGAATCAGCATCGTTAAAGAAGTCTTCTTCAAAAATCTTCATCTGTTTAAGGGCTGCTTCTGCTTCATCAGAAATCATCTTCGGGTCGCACTGTTCAAGAATAAGGCGGGAGATGCGCTGTCCGTTTTTAGGAATCTTCTGGGAAAGAAGAATCGTGCATCCGTCTGCAAGGAAAGGACTGCCGGAAGAAAAAAGTCCTGCGGCATTCACAATGCTTTCCCTGGAAGAAAAAACGTCGCGGAAGTATATGCGGTCAAACTGAACGTCTCCAAAAGCCGTGCATGTTTTCTGGAAACCGTCGCTTTCAAAAGGATTTCCTGAAGAAAGCGCAAACATGGGCCTGTCCAGTTCTTCGAGGGTAGAGGAATACTGCCTTAGTATTTCAAGCCCCTGCTGAGTTCGGCAGACTGCATAGGCGGAACCTTCCGGAACTTTTCGTGCAATGTCAAAAATCAGAAGCGCATCATCTGCATTCCATACAAGCGCGCGGCTGTGTCGGAGAAGGGGAGATGCGCTTAAAAGTTCGCTGCGTATTTTAGAAAGAAGCTCTGCCCTGTTTGAATCCAGACGGCTCCTCCACTGGCGTTCTGCTTTGTCCAGCACTGCATTTTTTGTCCTGCTTTCCGGAGTAAAGGTAAGGTTCTCTTCCGTAAGGTCATCTGCATCAGGTGCAGGATGCATTCCAAAATCTGCGCCGTCTACCGGAGAAGGAAGTTTCTTTGAGCCGCCTTCTTCCCACCATTCAAGGTTGTCGCGGTTTAAGAATGCCGCAAGCTGAACTTCGCGCCGGCTTAAGACTTCTTCGCGGATTTTTGCTTCATAGCCCTGAGTGGACGGATTGTAGAAGACGCGTCCCATGAGCGCAGAAGGAAGGTACTGCTGTGCAACCCAGTGGTCGCGGTATGCATGAGGATACATGTAGCCTTTTCCGTGACCGAAGCCTTCTGCATCACGGCTTGTGTCCTTTAAGTGATTCGGAACGTCTGCATCTGCTTTTTCTACGGAGCTTAATGCATCAAAGAATGCCATGCTTGAATTTGATTTCGGTGCCGTCGAAAGATAGAGGGCTGCGTGTGCAAGAAAGTAGCGGCCTTCCGGAAGTCCCACTCTGTCAAAGGCTGCAGCACAGCTTTCTACTACAGAAATTGCGTTCGGGTCTGCAAGTCCGGTGTCTTCGCATGAAGAAATCAGCATCCGCCGGAAAATAAAATGCGGGTCTTCTCCGGCCTTAACCATTCTGGCAAGCCAGTAGCACGCTGCATCAGGATCACGTCCGCGCAGGCTTTTTATGAATGCACTTATTATGTCGTAGTGATAGTCTCCGTCGCGGTCATAAAGTACGACTTTTTTCTGAATTGATTCCTCTGCTGTTTCCCTGCTGATGAAAATTTCTGAGCCCACGGGAGCCGGCCATTTTTCCGGCGTAGTTTCTACTGCAAGTTCTAGCGCGTTAAGAAGTGAGCGGCAGTCTCCGTTTGCAGTCTGAACCAGATGTTCAAGTGCCCCCTCTTCAAAAGTAACTTTGTAATTTCCATAGCCGCGCGTTTTATTTTTTAATGCCTGATGCGCTGCCTTCATTAAGTCATCATTTGTAAGCGGCTTAAGCTGAAACACACGGCTTCTTGAAACAAGGGCTTTGTTTACTTCGAAAAAAGGATTTTCTGTTGTAGCGCCGATTAAAATTATCGTGCCGTTTTCTACCCATGGAAGGAGTGCGTCCTGCTGGCTTTTGTTCCAGCGGTGGACTTCGTCTACAAAGAGGATTGTTTTTCTTGAATAAAGCTTTCTCTGGTCGTCTGCGTTTTTGATTGCTTCACGGATGTCTGCTACTCCGGTAAGCACTGCATTTAATGTTATAAATGCTGAACTTGTATGATTTGCAATCACCCGGGCAAGAGTTGTTTTTCCTGTTCCGGGTGGTCCGTAAAAAATAACCGAAGTAAGCTGGTCTGCTGCTATTGCACGGCGAAGAAGCCTGCCTTTTCCGACAATGTGTTCCTGTCCGACATATTCATCAAGAGTCTGCGGCCGCATTCTTGCAGCAAGAGGTTCATGTCCTTTTCCGTCAAACAGTTCGTTGTCCATAGGCGGGCATTATGGCTTAGTTTCCGTTGGTTGAATTGTCGTCAGTTCCGTCGCGGTTCCAGGTTCCGTGATTTTTGTAGTAAGCGTACAGGCCTGCATCATCCCAGCTGTCCTGTGAACCGGAAATAGAACCGTGAATTGTTGTATTGCAGTATTCATCATCTTCGCCTTCGTTTGCAGACGGGTTAAGTGCAAATACAAAGAAAATATATTCTTCACTGATTTTGTTACCGTTGTTCGGGAATTTGGAAACATCAGCAGACGGAATATTTTCTTTAAGTTCTGTCCGTTTAAGTCCGCCTGTAGTTCCTATAAGGAGGAAGTTTTTTGTTGCTGCGAGAGAAAGAATACCTCCTGCATTGCAGTGAATTTCTTCCGGTGCCGAAGCAGATGATGTAATTCTGAATCCTGTTGAAACAGAATCTGATTTTGAATAATACGATTTCTGTGAAACCGGTTCTGTATCTGATGTAAGCTGATATACTTTTAAATTTTCATCATATTCATACCACTGCTTCTGATTAGGGTTTGCATCAGCTGCGGGGGTTACTTTTTTGTATGTGCTGAATTCTCCCCATCCGTCTGCACAGCATATAATGGAAGATGTGCTTACATGATTAGATGAATTTGTAACTGTTTTTGAATAGTAAATGTATTTATCATTTGCAGTCATTGCATAGTACGGAGAAAAATAAGTCTGTCCGTTAAAATAAACTGCACTTATTGATGTTGCGGATGCTCCGTTTGTTCCGTCGGTAACTTTTACAGGGCCGCTTTCGAGAAGTTCATAAACTGAGTATGAATTTGCCGTACTGTCGTAAATTCTTGCGTAAGCTTTTCTGTTGCTTTCGTCATAAGCCTTGTTGTCAAAGATTACTGCAATGCTTCCGCTGCCGGAAAGAGATTCCGGAAGAGAAAGTTCCTTCCATTCAACAGAAGAAGACATTGTGTCTTTTGTGTAATAGATTTTTTTTGATTTGATTGAATTTACACCGCTGGAATCTCCGTACCATGTATAGGTGAGTGCGAAAAGAATTCCGTTTCCTCCGGCAAGAAAGTGTGTGCTTGAAGGCACGTAGTCAATCTTGTCTCCGGGTGTAGCATTTACTTTTACCCACTGACGGTTAAAAAGTCCAGTTGTGTTTGATGACTCATTTGTCTTGTAGTAGATGTGTCCGTTGCAGTAAACAAGGCTGTCTTTATAGCGGACGATTCTTCCGTCGCCGTTAATTCCGTTCTTTTCGAGTTTTACTTCGTTGTTGATGTTTTCAAAAATATTATCATGGCATGAAGTAAATATAAGTGCTGCCGTAAAAATAATTCCGAGTATTTTTTTCATTTTTGACTTCCTAGAAATAATAGCGAGCTGCAGCTGCAAGTGTAAAGAAATGACCCGTGTAGTTTTTACCGGTATCATACCATTCACAGAACTGAGGAAGAATCATCCAGGATCCTTCGAGTCCTACAGACCAGCTTTCATTAATGCGGAAATGAACGCCTGCTTCGGGTTTTACAGCGAGCCCCGGAAAATAGTTGTCCGTGCCACATGACTCCCATGCAAATCCAATGTTAAGCGAAAGCGGGAATTCAAGTTTTTTCCATACAGGCTGATATGTTGCCGAAAAGAGAATCGGTACGTATTCAAAAATGTGTCGTCCGATTGTCTTGTTGAATCCGAAACCGACATCAAAACCGAGTGCAATATTTCCCGTAAGAAAATAGTGATAGCCGATTGTTCCTACTCCGCCTAAAGAAAGCTGATGTTTGTCCGTATGAAAGAGGCTTTCCGCATCAGGGAAGTTCATCGGAAAAACAAGTCCCAGAGACAGTTTTAAAAGCTGATCACCCTGCTGGTTTCTTACATAAACCGGTGCAGAAAATTCCTCGTTTTCATCACTTAATTTTGCGGCGTCTGATAAGGTAAATGCGGCTGTTCCCAAAAAAACAAGTACCGCTGTTAAAATTAAACGTTTCATAAATCCTCAAGAAAAACAGTATTTCTTTTTATCTGAATTTTGTGTAGAATCCCTAATTATCGGGCAAGCAATTCTACTTTTTTTTGCCCTTTATTTCAATTATATAGTAAAAAAACTTAGTGGAGAAGAAGGTTACAATATGAGTGCTGTTATTATTGACGGAAAAGCTGTTGCCGCAGAAGTTAAGGCAGATGTTGCAAAGAAAGTTGAATCCCTTAAGGCTAAGGGAGTTGTTCCCTGTCTTGCAGTAATTCTTGTGGGAGAAAATCCTGCAAGCGTAAGTTACGTTACGGGAAAGCGCAAGGCACTTGCAGAAGCAGGCATGGCAGACAGAAGCATCACCCTTGCGGATTCAACATCAGAAGAAGAACTTTTAAAACTTATAGCGGAACTTAATGCAGACAAAACCGTTCACGGAATTTTAGTTCAGCTCCCGCTTCCGAAACACATCAACGAAGAAAAAGTCATCAACGCAATCAGCCCCGAAAAAGACGTGGACGGATTTCATCCTGTAAATGCAGGAAAACTTTTAATCGGCACAAAGGCATTTCTTCCGTGTACGCCGCATGGTGTCTGTGTTCTTCTTAAAAAAGCGGGCGTTAAGACTGACGGAGCAAATGTCGTTATCATCGGACGCAGCAACATTGTAGGAAAGCCGCTTGCACTTCTTCTGTCACGCCGTGAATACAACGCAACCGTTACAATCTGCCACACCGGAACAAAAAATCTGGAAGAGTTTACAAAGAAGGCAGACATTGTAATTGCTGCAACCGGCCATCTTCATACGCTTACTGCCGGAATGATAAAACCGGGCGCCTGTGTAATTGACGTTGGCGTTAACCGTATTCCGGACAGCACAAAAAAGTC
>JAGABO010000112.1 GCA_017614655.1 Treponema sp.
GGAAAATGACAGTAAAAAAGGGCCGCGCTTTAATTTTCTGGGCATGATTATTGCTACAATCCTCATTGTGGGCCTTGCACATGTCATGTCTTCGCAGAAATCTCATACAGAAATTCAGTTCAGTGAATTCCGTCAGAAAGTTGAATCAGGTGAAATAAAAGAAATAGAAATTACAGAAACTCATGTTATCGGTTACGATTCTGTTTCAAAACCAAAAACTCCTTCTTCATACCCATGGCTTTTTAATACAGATCCTAAAGCAGGAAGAACAGAATACAAGGCCGTTACTTTTTCAGAAACACTTGAAGATTTTGTAAAGCTTCTTGATGAAAAAAATATTCCTTATAAATATGTAAGAGCTCAGAATAATTATCTGATTGCATTTTTGTTTCAGTTTGGAATGCCGATTCTAATAATTTTCTTCCTGATTTATTTTTTCAGGAAAATGGGAAACGGTATCGGCGGCGGAATGGGAAGCATTTTTGGTGCAGGCCAGTCGCGTGCAAAAGCAGTTGAAGAAGGAAAAGTTAAGACACGCTTTTCTGATGTTGCGGGAGTTGACGAAGCAAAAGAAGAACTTGTCGAAGTCGTAGACTTTTTAAAGTCTCCGAAAAAATATACAGACATCGGTGGAAAAATTCCTAAAGGTGTTCTTCTTGTCGGACCTCCGGGAACAGGTAAAACTCTGCTTGCACGTGCAGTTGCAGGAGAAGCAGGAGTTCCGTTCTTTAGCATTTCTGGTTCTGACTTTGTAGAAATGTTTGTCGGTGTAGGTGCAAGCCGCGTCCGTGATCTTTTTAAGCAGGCTCGCGAAAAGGCACCATGTATCGTATTTATCGATGAAATTGATGCTCTCGGAAAAAGCCGCGTAAATGGATTTGGCGGCGGTAACGATGAGCGTGAACAGACTTTAAACCAGCTGCTTGTTGAGATGGACGGTTTTGAAAACGAAAAAGGTCTTATTATTCTTGCAGCAACAAACCGAGCAGATATTCTTGACCCGGCACTTCTTCGTCCCGGAAGATTTGACAGACAGGTTCCGGTTGAACGCCCTGATGTTAAGGGACGCGAAGAAATTTTACGCATTCACTCTAAGAATGTAAAGCTTGCAGAAGATGTAGACTTTGAATCAATTGCGCACGGAACTGTAGGCTTTGCAGGTGCCGATCTTGCTAACGTAGTAAACGAAGCCGCGCTGCTTGCCGTACGAAACGGAAGAAAAAAAGTAACGATGGAAGATTTTAACGAAGCCATCGATAAAGTAAGCATCGGTCTTAAAAAGAAATCCCGCAAGGATAATAAAAAAGAAATGCGCCTTGTATCTGTTCACGAAACAGGACATGCCCTTGTCGCAGCGCTTACTCCGGAGCATGAACCTGTAAATAAAATTACAGTCGTTCCGCGCAGCCATGGAATCGGCGGCTTTACACAGTATCGCGAAGAAGAAGAAAAGAATTTCCTCACGAGAAAAGACATGATAAACGAAATCGATTCTATGCTCGGCGGAAGAGCAGCAGAAGAAATCATTCTCGGTGATATTTCTACAGGGGCTTCAAACGACATCGCGCGTGCGACAGATCTTGTAAAGAACATGATTGTAAATTACGGAATGAGTGACCGCTTTAAGAACATGACTTTGGGCCGTGGCGTTCTTGGCCGTATGGGCGGCGAACCGGCTTTAGTGCGCGAGTTTAGTGAAGAAACACAGAAATATGTTGACGAAGAAATCGCACGCATCCTCGAAGAGCGTTATGAATATGTATTAAAACTCCTTAGAAAGCACAAAAGCCTTCTTGAAACGGTTGCAAAACGCCTGCTCGAAGTTGAAACCCTCGAAGGCAAGGAATTCTATGCTCTTCTTGAGGCAGAAAAAACCGTTGCCTCTGTCGCAAAAAAGCCTTCAAAAGCACCTAAGGCTAAAAAGAGCGTGGAGAAATAGCTTTGATGGCGGCTTTAACCTGCTTTTCGTAGTTGACTAGCAGCATTTTCTTCAATAAAATGTACTTTATGAAGTTATTTAAATTGAATTGTACTATGAAAAAGCATTTTTTTGCGGCAGTTATGGCTGCTTTCTGCGGTTTTGCAGGTTTTTCTCAGGGAATTACGACTGCAAACGAGTTTTTCAAAGAAGTTTCTGACAAATATGCCTCATTCAAGGATTATTCTGCAACTGTAGATATTACGGTTGATAAAAAAGATATGTCTGCAACGGTGCTTTATCTTGCTCCGGACAAAATGAGAATGGATTTTTCTGAACCAGCTTCTCAGACAATCGTATATGATGGCAAAAAATTAATCTGCTATCTTCCGGAAAATACTTCTGTTCTTACACAGGAATCTGCAAATACAAATCCTGCAACTGCAGAAGGTCTTTCTCTTTTAAGACGTTATTATTCTGTATCATACGAAGAAAGTCAGGCTGTTGTTCCGCTCGAAGATGGTTCTGATGAAAAAGTTGTTAAACTTATTTTCTGGCGAAGAACAGCATCAGAAAGCTTCCGTTATTTAAAGATCAGTGTTGATCCTAACACAAAATTAATCAGAAGAATTGTTGCTGTTACTCCTGGCGGAACAACATATCAGTTTGATTTTAAAAATTACGAAATCAATCAGGGAATTACAGAAAAAAGATTCCAGTATGATATTCCGTCGGGTGCAAACTCTATAGATAATTTTTTGTATTCTGACTAGTATTTAAGGACTTTAATAATATGGAAAGTTACGGTGCACTTCTTAGAAATGCGCGTGAAGCAAAAAGACTTACTCTTGAAACTGTAGAACGTGAGACTTCGATAAGTAAAGATTTTCTTGAAGGTCTTGAAA
>JAGABO010000113.1 GCA_017614655.1 Treponema sp.
AAAAAAAAACAAAACTTTTTTTCTTGATCAGCACGGCTGCGCAAAAAATCAGGTAGACGGGGAACTTATTATTTCCCGCCTTATCGAAGAAGGCTATGTGCGCACGGATGAACCTTCAGAGGCTTCCGTAATAATAATCAACTCGTGCGGTTTTATAGAAAGTGCAAAAAAAGAAAGCCTTGATTCTCTTTTAAATGCCCGCACAGCTTATCCTGATGCAAAAATAATTTTAGCAGGCTGCCTTGCAGAACGCTATGCAGATGTCTTTAAGGAACAGCTTCCCGAAGCAGATGCAGTTTTTGGAAACGGTGACATTTCCAGAATAACTGATGTAGTCGGCGAAACCTTAAAGGGAAATCGTACTGTAGTAAAACCGGAACAGGAAGGCGTCTCTTGCGGAGACAGAAAGCAGCTTTTAAATTTTAAGGGTTCGGCTTTTGTAAAGATTACCGAAGGCTGCGACAACCGCTGTACTTTCTGTGCAATTCCGATTATACGCGGCTCCCTCCGTTCAAGAAAGGCAGATGACATCATTGCAGAAATAAAGAAGCTTCTTTCTGAAGGAGTTTTTGAAATCAACCTTATAGGACAGGACCTTGCTGCATACGGCTGCGGAAAAACCGATGATGTTTTTTCTGACGGAAGAAACGGCTGGGACTACATGTATACAAAACTCCGTTCGCCTCTTTTTGAACAGAAAGAAAAGGACGGACTTGAAGAAAAAAAATCTTTCCTCTGCGAACTCATAGAAAAGATTTCGCTTATAAAGGGAAACTTCTGGGTGCGCCTTCTTTACATTCATCCCGATCACTTTGATACGGACATTCTTCATGCAATGAAAAAAGATCCGCGCTTCCTTCCTTATTTTGACATTCCTTTCCAGAGCGGCTCGTCTCCTGTAATAAAGGCCATGAACAGAAAAGGAAGTGCTGCTTCGTATAAAAGGCTTGTTTCAAAAATCAGGGAAGTGTTTCCCGAAAGTTCAATACGCACGACTTTCTTGACCGGCTTTCCCGGCGAAACGGAAGAAGATGCACTTGCAACAAAGAAATTTCTTTCGGCAATAAAAAGCGACTGGAGCGGCTGTTTTTCTTACAGCAGGGAAGATGATACTCCGGCTGCAAAGTTTAAGGATCGAGTTCCAAAACGTGTTGCTCAGAAAAGGGCAGATGAACTTACTGAACTTCAGAATCAAATAACGGCATCGCTTCTTGCAGGACGAACCGGTAAAGTTTATGACGTGCTTGTAGAAGAAGTGCTTCCTCCTTCTGATGACAGCGGAGAAGGTCTTGCAATAGGTCGTGCCTGGTTCTGCGCTCCGGAAGTAGACGGCAGCGTTGTAATCCGCTATGACTGTGATGATAAAAAAGTTGTTGCTTCTATTGTTCCGGGTAAGGTTGTAAAAGTTAAGGTTCTTTCTTCCGGTGCCGTTGATGTAGACGGAGAATACTGTGGCAGCTGATTCTTATCTTGACGTGCTTAATGAAGAACAGAAAGCTGCAGTCGTTCATGAAGGTTCTCCGCTTCTTATCCTGGCTGGTGCAGGTTCAGGAAAGACCCGTGTCATAACTACAAAGATTGCATACCTCATAAAGGAAAAGCATGTAAGTCCGTCTTCGATTCTTGCAGTTACCTTTACGAAGAAAGCTGCCGCCGAAATGAAGGAGAGGGCCGTTGCCCTGGAAAGCAGTGCAGTTTATTCACAGATACGTACCTTCCATTCATGGGGCGCCTATTTTTTGAGGCAGTTCTATGCAGAAGCCGGGCTTGAAAAAAACTTTACGGTCTATGACGATGATGATGCAGTTTCGCTTATCATGAAGGCAATGCCGGGCCTTAAGAAAAAAGATGCTGCCTCCTGCGCAAGGGAAATTTCGCTTGCAAAGGATTACTGCCTTTCTCCTGATTCGCCGGACCTTTCTCTTGTTTCGAACAATCCTGTTTTTCTTTCGGAAGTGTATGCCGCCTACGAAGAGAGGCTTCACAAAACCGGTAATGCTGATTTCGGTGACCTTATATATCTTCCGTACAAAGTGTTTCTGGAAAACAGTAACATCAGGGATGCAGTCCACAGACGTTACAAAGTCATCATGGTTGATGAATACCAGGACTCCAACGTTGCTCAGTTCAAGCTTCTTGAAGCATTGAGCGGCGTTCGTGAAGGAAGCGGAAACTACGTGTGTGTCGTCGGTGATGATGATCAGAGTATCTATAAATTTCGCGGTGCAGAAGTAAAGAACATCCTTAACTTTAAGGAAGAGTTTCCCGGAACCCAGTTAATCCGCCTGGAAACAAATTACCGTTCTACCCAGGAAATACTTTCGCTTGCTGATTCTGTCGTTCGCAATAATTCCGGAAGGCTTGGAAAAACTCTTATAAGTGCACGCGGAAAAGGAAAAAAGCCTGCCCTTGTTTTTCTTCCGGATCAGGATGATGAAACAGAGTTTGCTGCAGACTTAATAGAACAGTATCACGAAAAAGGAGTGCCGTATTCCTCGTGGGCAATTCTTTACAGAACAAATGCGCAGTCACTTGGTTTTGAAACAGAATTCCTTCATAAAAAAATTCCGTATACTGTTGTTGGTACTTTAAAATTCTATGACCGTGAAGAAATTAAAGATACGGTTGCCTGGTTAAGTTTTATTCAGAATCCGAAAGACGAAGTTTCCTGGCGCCGCATAATAAACAAGCCTGTGCGCGGAATCGGAGAAAAGTCTCAGGATAAAATCATGCAGGAAAGCCTGGGACATTCCATTGCAGAAACCCTTTCTAAAACTGCGCTTTCAAAAAAAGCCCGCGAAGGAGCAGATGAGTTTCTTGAAATCTTCGAAAACCTTTCTTCCATGCTTCCGTCCGTTCCTGTTTCCGGAGAAGGAAAGGAACTTGCCGAAGCAGTAATGTCGGTACAAACCGAAAAGCGCGTTAAAAAAGAAAAGGACAGCCGTACTCTGGGAGATTTTGTCGAAGCCGTAATCGAAAAAAGCGGTCTTGAGGAATATCACAGGAATCAGGATGAAGCCGGAGATACGCAGAAGCTCCTTAACCTTCAGGAACTCGTCAACTCTGCAAGCCTCTATCCTTATTCAAAAGAAGGCCTTGTTGATTTCCTTGACCACATCAATTTGGACAGGACTCTTGAAACCGAAGAAGATTCTTCTTCTACAGACAGGGTTGTCCTTATAACGCTTCACAATACCAAAGGACTTGAGTTTGACAACGTAATCATTACAGGAATGGAGCACGGTATTTTCCCGCGTGAAGGAAAGGACGGAGACGAACTGGAAGAAGAACGCAGGCTTTTTTATGTAGGCATTACCCGGGCAAAAAACGACCTCTATCTTACAAGCTGCGCATTCCGGAGGCTTTACGGACGTACCGATGCAATGAGGCCGAGTCCCTTCCTTTCCGAAGCCGACTCTTCTTTTCTTCGTATTCTGGGAGAGAAGCCCTATGGTTTTTCTGCAGGTAACGGAAGTGCCGCTGTCGCAGATGAAGTTGCACAAAAATATGCAAAGGGAAAATCTGTTTATCATGATGACTACGGAAACGGAGTGATTGTGCGTGCAGAATACAGCGGAGAAGACGAAGAAAAGGAATGGGTGATTACCGTAAGTTTTGAAAACTCCGGTATAAAAAAGTTTATGCCCAAGTATCAGTCTAATTCGCTTACAGTAATAAGTGACTGACGGTTATTTTTAAGAACTTTTTGTTTTTAATGTAACCGTATATTTTTTACTGTTTTTCTTATAATATAGTAAGCAATATCAATCATCATAAATCAGCCGGAGGATAATGATGTTTTTTAAGAAAACCGCCTTTGTAATTTCCTTTTTAATTTTTGTTTCGGGCGGAATCACTTCACAAGAAGCAAAACTTAATTCAGATGATGACGTCCTTGTAATAAATAT
>JAGABO010000114.1 GCA_017614655.1 Treponema sp.
AAAAACTTTGGCTGTAAAAGCTGCAGCTGATGCCGGAGATTATTCACTGTGCATCAGGGGAATGGATTTTGCAATAGAGAATGCAGCCGTACTTGATGATGATAAAGATACGGAAGAACTCCTGAATGAATGTATATTAAACGTAAATAAAAGTCAGGCAGCAGACGAAAACGAAATTTCTTCAAGACTGTGTACAATTTTTAAAACCTATTCAAGCAGGGAAGTAAAAATAAACGTCCTTTCAAAGTTTTCGAAATTTCCTTCACCGGCAGCAGTTTCCATCGTTAACTCGTTTATATCAGAATCAATACAGAAGGCAACTCCGGTAAATGATGCCGTACGTAATTCAATGACATTCCTTAAGGCAAACGGAAACAATACTTCTTTCCGGCTGCTTTTTGTTGCAGACATAATTAATGTATGGCCCGAAGAAAAAAAGCTTCTGTCGGAAACCTGGGGCCCGCTTGCAAATAACTCCGGTACGGAAATTCTACAGCTTCTTTCGGGTGCTTCAAATTCAGAAAAACTTTCAATACTCGAAGCCGTAAGAAAAAATCTCTATGTTTCAAAAAAAATTCGCGGAGAAGTTGCAGAAAATGCATTATCGCAGGCGATATATAATGTAGATGATTCTTCCCGAACTGTTATAGACCTGCAGCTTTCTGCATTACAGGCAATTGCAGATGCCCGCTGGACTCAGGCAAGTGAACTTGTTACTTCTTATTTTTTAATTGCACGCAATGAATACGAGCAGGGCTGGATAAATGCAGAAGAATTTTCTTCCGTGATTTCTTCTTCCGTAAAAGTTGCATCTTCTAAAACAGGCGAAGTTTTGTCGGGCTATCTGGACGCTCTTAACGGAAACATGGAAGCAAAAAATGTTCCGGAGAAAGCCGTTGTGCTTTCCGTAATAAATGCATTGGGAGGTTTGGGCGACAAAACTGCTTTTGACAGCCTCCTTTATGTAACGTATCTGGATTATCCGGAGGAGGTAACAATAGCAGCGAGAAATGCCCTTGCAAAATTAAAGTGGTAAAATTTATTCAGCTGCTGAAAAATCCTTTTGTACCGGCGGCGCTTGTTCTTAGTGCCGTCTTTTATTCAGGTCTTGTAAAACCTTCAGAAAATAAAAAGTTCCGTTCCCTTATTCCAGAAAACAGAATTTCCTTTCTTCGTGCAAAAATAACATCAAATCCTTCTCCATGTTTTTCCAGAAAATTCTATCAGTTTTCTGCGGAGCCTTATGTTACAGGAAGTTCAGAAAAATTTATTTCAAGTGCAGATGGAACTGTAAAAATCCTTATAGACAGAAAAGAAGCAGAAGCCCTGTATCCGGGTAAACTGTTTTCTTATTCGTCGGGAAAAGGTCTGCTTCTTGAAAAAGGTCTTAAAGTCAGGCTTGAAGGAAAGTTTACAAACGAAAACAGTTTCTTTATGGCTGAACAGATATCTGAAGAAAAAGCAGATTCTTCATTCTCGGGTAGAATAAACCGCATGAGGGGAAACTGCAGGTTAATATTTAAAAGACTCATGTATTCCTGGGGAAAAGCAGGTGCTCTTGTTCTTTCGTTAATTTCCGGTTCGCGCGAATATCTGGAAGAAGGAATTGAAGAAGATTTTAAAAATGCAGGTCTTTCTCATGTACTTGCTTTAAGCGGAATGCACCTTTCTTTTTTTGCCCTGCTTTCGGGGACAGCAGGCATTACGATTCTCGGAAAAAAAGCATCATTTTACTTTAAGCTTTCCGGCATTATTTTTTTTGTATGGTTTGCAGGACTTTCTCCTTCGCTCTACAGGGCTTTATTATGTTCGCTTCTTTCTCTTTTTCTTGGAAAGATATGTTCAAGTCCGCCTGATTTTACGGAAATTCTTTGTGCTTCATTTGTAATCCATTCAGCTACAAAACCAGAAGACCTTTTTTCTCCTGCATTCATGCTTTCATATTCAGCACTTCTGGGAATAATGATTTTTGGAGATGCTGCCGGAAAAAAACTGTCTGTATTTCTTCCTCAAAAGGCAGCTTCTGCATTGGGAAGCTCTTTTGGAGCACAGACAGCTTCGTCCGGAATAACCGCACGCCTGTTCGGTTCTGTAACTCCAGCAGGAGTTCTTTCGGGAACAGTTATATCGCCCCTGATAAGTTTTTTTCTTTTCTTATCCACAGCCGCAACAGTTTTATGTCTTATCTTTCCGTCTTTATCCGGTTTATCAGGTTCTGTTCTTAACATCCTTTATTCTGTAATTGTCGTTATCGTAAGGATTTTTGCACTTGTACCGTCCGTGCATTTTCCTTAAAATAGGGAAGGAAGTAAAATGAATCATTTTGACTATAATTCACCTGTAAACATAAAAAGCTTTCTCGAAGAAAATTCAATGGCAATGCAGAAAAAATTCGGACAGAATTTTCTTATAAACGAAGCTGCAAGAAAAAGAATTGCCTCATGTCTTCCGCTCGAAAAAGGAAGCCTTGTCTGGGAAGTAGGGCCGGGACTCGGCTGTATGACGGAACTCTTCCTTGAAGCAGGAGCCTGTGTCCGTGTTTTTGAAATTGACAAAGGATTTATAAAAAGCCTTAAAAAAATTTTTGCACAGGAAATAGAAAACGGTTCCCTGGTGATTTCTGAAGGTGATGTTCTTAAAAACTGGAAAAAAGAATACGCTCTTCTTTCTGAAGATCAGAAGAAAAACATTTTTCTTGCAGGAAACCTTCCTTACAATATTGCGGCAACCTTTATTGCTTCAACAATCGAAGAAAACATCGCCTTTAAAAAATGCGTATTTACGGTTCAGAAAGAAGTTGCAGAACGAATGTGTGCAAAACCTTCCGACAAAAATTATTCAGCATTTTCTGTCCTATGTTCAAGACTTTATGACGTAAAAACTGAATTCGAAATCGGACCTGCTAACTTCTGGCCAAGACCGAATGTTTCCTCAAAAACTTCGGTACTTCAGAAAATTGAAAATCCACCTGAATGCGAACCTAAGCTCTTTGTAAAACTCGTTCATGCTCTTTTTTCCAGCAGAAGAAAAACAATCTTAAACAACATAAAGGGACTTCTTCCGCCGGATACTGATGCAAAAGCATTCCTTACGGAAGCAGGCACGGAGCCTTCTTTAAGGGCAGAAAATCTTAGTGCAGAAGATTTTGCAAGTTTAAGCATGGCACTCTCTAAAATTATAAAAAATGCAGGATAAAAATATGGAAGCAGATAAAATAGCAGAAAATCTTAAAAAGATTAAAGAAGATATTTATGAATCAGAAATAAAAGCCGGACGCGAAAAAGGCAGCGTAAAGCTTTGTGCCGTTTCCAAGTTTCATCCGGAAGAAAGCGTACGTTTTGCAATGAATGCAGGACAGTTTCTCTTTGGAGAAAACCGTGTTCAGGAAGCGTATGCAAAATTTACTTCGATAAATGAAACCGCAGATGTAAAACCGGAACTTCACATAATCGGAAGCCTTCAGACAAACAAAGTAAAGAAAGCTGTAGAAATTGCATCCTGCATTCAGTCTGTAGACAGAATTTCGCTTGCAGAAGAGATTCAGAAGCAGTGCGAAAAGCTTTCAAAAAAAATAAATGTATTTCTGGAAATACACACGGGTGAAGAATCAAAAAGCGGGTTTGCTTCGGAAGACGAAGTTATGAAAACAGCAGAAATGTTTGCATCCGGCAAATTTCCTCTTTTAACACTTTCCGGCCTTATGACAATGGCTCCTTTTACAAATGATGAAAGGGCAGTGCGTTCTTCTTTTGTTACGTTACGAAATCTACGCGAAAAACTTAACGTCAGGTTTCCGTCTCTTTCTGTTACAGAACTGAGCATGGGAATGAGCGGAGACTTTAAGCTTGCAGTCGAAGAAGGAAGTACAATGGTACGCATCGGAACTGCAATTTTTGGAGAAAGGGATTATAATGCATAAAATTCATAAATTTATTTTTTCGGTTCTATTTCTTATTTTTGCTGTAAAACTTCCTCTTTCTGCCGCTGAATCAACTGCTGCCGAGCCTTATACAGAAGATGAATTTCCACGATGGGCTTATGATGTAAGAAGAACAGAAATAATCACTTTCGGTTCACTTCCGTTTGTTACGATAGGTGTTACCCTATGTTACGGAACCTACCTTTACATGAACGGAACATTGAATTCGTTTCCAAATCCACTGGACAAAAGTTCAGATTCTTTTTCGACCGACCAGCAGCTAAAAATACTTGGAATGTCACTGGGTGCAAGCTGTGCACTTGGAGCTGCAGACCTTATAGTTTCGCTTATAAAACATCAGAAGCAGAAAAACAAAATAAGGCGTATGGAAGAAAATACAAAAAAAATTCAGATTGATCCGTATTATTTTACGCCTCTTTATGAACTCGAAGAAGAAACTGTACCGGAAGAAAATCCTGCGGTAAATGAAGACGGAATCGAATAATGCCGTTTTTTTCTGTTTGTGTGCCTCCGTCTTATAAAGAGGTTCTGCGTCTGGATAAATATATTGCCTCTCTTCCGATAGACATGAACCGGTCAAAACTAAAAAGCGGTGCGACAGAAATTCTTGTTAACGGAAAAAAACAGAAACTTTCATTCAAGATAAAAGGCGGAGACAAAATAGACATCCAGTGGGAAGAAAAAGTTCCGGAATTTATTGAACCGGAAAACATTCCCCTTGATATTCTTTACGAAGATGATGATGTCTGCGTAATAAATAAACCTCAGGGAATGGTAACTCATCCGGCCTGCGGAAACTGGAACGGAACTCTTGTTAATGCGCTGCTTTACCATCTTAAAAAAGAAAGCATTCCGCTTACCGAAGATTCACCGCTGGAAGAAAGAAGACCGGGAATCGTACACAGGCTGGATAAGGATACCTCGGGAATTATCATAACGGCAAAAAACAGAAAAGAAAAAGAATTTCTTTCGGCACAGTTTTCAAGTCACAGAAACATTACAAAAGATTACATTGCAGTCTGCTTCGGCCGTCCCCACAAAAAAAGCGGAATCATACGGACAAAAATCATAAGGGACCCTCGCGACAGAAAAAGGTTCAAGGCTGTGGATCAAACTTATCCTGACGGAAAACTTGCAGTAAGTACGTACAGATGCGTTTCCTGCTACGGTGAATATTCCCTGATGAAAATCCGCATTTATACGGGAAGGACCCATCAGATAAGGGTTCACATGAAATACATTAACTGTCCGATTTTAGGTGACCCGATTTATTTTAAGGAAGACAAAAAATTTCCCTCTGCAACCCTTATGCTTCATGCACGCCATATTGCACTTCCCGTTAACGAGGACGGTAAAAAACTGGATATTAAAACGCCGCTTCCCGAACGCTTTAAGAAAATTATGAAAATCTTAAAACGGGACTTTAAAAAATCAATTCTTCCGGAAGAAAAGGATTAGAAATTGGAAAACAAAACAATCCGGGTAATTCAGAGTCCTTCAGAAAATAATCCTTTTCTCGTGTTCAGTAAGCCAAAAGGTCTTCCCAGTGCACCTTTAGAAGAGGGCGGTGAAAGTGCACTTACACAGGCCGTAAAGCTTTTTCCGGAAATAAAAAATGTAAACGGATTAAAAAAAGTTGAAGGGGGCCTTGTTCATAGAATTGATACAGAAACGGAAGGACTTCTTCTTGCAGCGGTAACACAGGATGCATTTGATTTTCTTATAAACGAACAGAAAAACGGAAGGTTCATAAAAGAATATGAAGCCGTATGCAGAAAATCAGCACAGTTTCCGGAAGGATTTGATTCCTTAAAAAAAGAAACGCTTCTGCACATAGAAAACACCATCGAAGAAATTAATTCGGTTTCTTTTTCCGTAACTTCAGGCTTTCGATCATGGGGAAAGGGTGCAAAAGAAGTTCGGCCTGTTTTTGAATGGTCTAACACGGCTTCCCAAAAAAAAAGTTCGGCGAGGGGTTATACAACAGACATAACGCTACAAAAAGAGGGCAGTATTTACAAAGCTTTCTGCAGGATAAATAAAGGTTTTCGCCATCAGGTAAGGGCACATCTTTGCGC
>JAGABO010000115.1 GCA_017614655.1 Treponema sp.
TCCCATTAAATTAGAAAGCTCTTTCATGACAACCTCCTCCGCATCCGGCTCAGAATCCGATATTCTTAGCCTGTGTTTCTATATATAGAAACACAAAAACGTCATAATGTCAAGCGCACTGTTTTTTAATATAAGGGCACACAATGCGCCGGATAATCACCTGCTGCACCCACGCTACCGCGCTGCACCCCTCATGCCGCCCTTTTGATTTTGTTTTAAAAGATGTATCATTCTTTATTATGAACCCGATACGAAAAACCTGTGCCGTACTGTGCCTTTTTGCAGCATCAGTTTATCTTCCGGCACAAAGCGCACATAATAAAACTCCAAAGGTTGCCCTTGTTTTAAGCGGCGGCGGTGCAAAAGGACTTGCTGAAATTCCTCTGCTTGAAGCACTTGAAGAAGAAGGCATAAAGCCCGACATGGTGCTCGGAACAAGCATGGGCGCGCTGCTAGGCTCGCTTTATGCAGCCGGATATTCGCCTAAAGAAATCCGCGAAACAGCCTTAAGCCTCGACATGGTTGACATCATAAGCGAGTGGCCCGTTCCCGAACGGCGTGTTCCTGCTTATGCCTTTTCAACGCACAACGACAATCTTGCCGGTTTTGAGTTTTCCCTGTTTGACATAAAACTCGGTTCTGCACCCGGCATTCTCGGTGACCAGAAAATCCTTGTCCTTCTCGACTCGCTTCTTGCAAAGGTCGGCGGCATTGAAGACTTTGACAAGCTCAGCATTCCATACCGCGCAGTTACCACAGACGTAAGCACAGGAAAAGAACTCATCTTAAAAAGCGGTTCGCTTGTAAAAGCCGTACGCGGAAGCATGTCGCTTCCGGGCGTTTGGGTTCCTGCTCGCATGGATGACGGAACTTACGTAATGGACGGAGGACTTGAAAACAACCTTCCTGTGCGCGCTGCTCGTGAAATGGGCGCAGACATCATTATTGCAATGGATGTTGCAAGTTCAATTTACACTGATCCAACTTCCCTTGATGATTTGGTTTCAACAGGCATTCAGATTTTTAACCTGATTATTTCGACGAATGCAGTTGCACAGCATAAAATGGCAGACCTTCTTTTGATTCCGCATCTCGAAGAATTTTCTACGATGGACTTTTCACAGCCGGAACAGATTATTCTTGCCGGACAAAAATGTGTTGAAGAAAACCGCGAAGCAATTCACCAGATTGCACTCATGCTCAAACAAAAAGGCGTTCCGGTAATTCCGCAGAGCTATGACCGGGAAAGCGTATACTCACAGCTGCCTGACCGTGTTGTTGAAAAAATTAAAATAAAGGACATTTCATTTAAAGAAAAAATTCCGCTTCCGTCCGAAAAAGAATTTGCAAAGTTTTCAGGCAAGCCTCTTGATTCCACCGCACATAAAAAACTTTCTCTCCTTCTGGAAAAACTCCGTACGCGTTATCATCTTGCTTCGCTTTCTTATGAAGTTAAAAACGGATCTGATGAAAATCACTGTATGCTTGAAATTCAGGCAAACCATTATAATCAGGATTTAAGCAAGATTTTCTTCGGAGGAAACCCTGCGTTAGAAGCAACTAACCACGCAAACGGTTCTAAGTTTAAGGTTTCGGCCGTCACAGATTTTACTACAGGATTTTACATTACATCCCCGGTAGAACTCATTTCGCACTTCAGTTTCGGAAAGACATGCAGTGCAGACTTTTCTGTTCTTCCTAAGATTGCAAAATGGCATGATGCAAGCATACATGCGGATGCCGGCTGCAGTTTTTATGAAGGAAGTCTCGGACCAAAAGGCAGTACAAGCTTTTCGACTGATGATGATCTCGGATTCAGCGCACACGGCGGAATTCAATTCCAGTACATTGACATGATAACATCCAGCGCAGGAATAAAATATGATTACAATTATCTTAATAAGTCTGCTTCAAATTTTCATCTGACATACTTATATTTTGATTCTATAATCCGTACTCTAAAAAACGAACATACAGACTTTTCAGGATTCAAGGTTGACCTTCTTTTTAAGAGCGGAAAAGACCAGAACGGAGAAAACCTCTTTTCAGCACAGGCTCAGTACAGACAGAAATTTGAACTTCTTTACGAACGAACGGCAGTCGGGCTGTTCCTAAAAGGCGCTAACGTTCGTTCGCCTTATGAGTTAAACAGCGGATACGCTGATTTTGGCGGAACAAACGGCATGTGCGGCTATCCTACATTTACATATCAGCGTGATTTCTTTATTGCAGGAATCGAATTTGAACAGAAACTGTTTTCTATTGCCGGGCTACCGGTCGTTCTTCTTCTTGAAGGAAAAGCAGCCATAAAAGATGACTATGATCCGTGTACT
The DNA here is from genome assembly GCA_017614655.1 of Treponema sp. Lineage (GTDB taxonomy): Bacteria > Spirochaetota > Spirochaetia > Treponematales > Treponemataceae > Treponema_D. Next base: position 2,334 of record JAGABO010000115.1, read on the forward strand.
AACGAACAGTCGCCTGATAATGACCTGTTTCATGGATTTGAAGGTTTTGATTCAATTATAGGCGGCTGGGGAATTTACTTTGCGGTAAAGGTTTCTTCATTTAATATAATTCTCGGCGGTTCGGCTAATTCACGCGGAAAATACACCGTTACTGTAGGAATAAACTGACAGCAAAAAGGCCGCTATCATTTCTGACACGGCCCTGTATTTATCTTTTCGCAGCTTAATCTTTTTATAGCGCGCGGCTCAATTTTTTTTGGGCCGCGA
>JAGABO010000116.1 GCA_017614655.1 Treponema sp.
ATGTGCTTATCATAATGTACGTCCTTGGACTGTTCGGAATCAATCTTGGCGCCATCTGGGGAGCCATGGGAATTGCCGGCGTTGCCATCGGTTTTGCTGCTCAGACTACCGTAAGCAACCTTATTTCAGGCGTATTCATTGTAACTGAAAAAACAATGAAAATCGGCGATTTTATTGAAGTTGACGGTGTTTCGGGAACTGTTGATAAAGTTGGTCTTCTTTCAATTAAAGTTCACACTGTAGACAACCAGCTTATCCGTATTCCAAGTTCTTCCATTATCAATGCAAAACTTAAAAACTATTCTTCCTATGATTACCGCCGCTATGTTTTTGAAGTAAGCGTTGATTATGCAACTGATTTGGACAAAGCTGTAGAAGTTTTAAGCGGTGTTCCTGCAAAGTGTGAATTTGCCGTTAAAGATAAGCCGGCTTATGCGCCTAAAGTTCTTGTAACAGGCTGTCTTGATTCAGGTATCGGAATGAACTTAATCGTATGGTGTAAGCGTGCTGACTTTTTTGACCTTAAGACAGAAGTCTGCATTAAGGCAGTAAAAGAATTCAATGCAAACGGCATAAATATTCCGTTCAACCGCGTTGATGTTTCAATGCTGACTGACAAAACAATACCGTCGCTTTCGTTTAAGGCTTAATTTATATTAAAGGGGGAAGTCTCCCCCCCGGCTTAAAGCCTGCGGCTTACGCCTGCCCCCTCTGCGGGCTCAGACGCCGCCCGCAACGCCTGCTTAAGTAAACTGGTATGTCTGAAAGAATGTTTTCAAGAAAAGATTTACAGCTTCTCATACTGCCGCTCATTATGGAGCAGTTTCTGGCAATGTCTATTGGTGCCTGCGATACCATTATGGTTTCTTCAATTGGAGAAGCAGGTGTTTCAGGTGTTTCGTTGATTGACCAGCTTGCGCAGTTATTTGTTCAGCTTTTTGCGGCTTTTGCCACAGGCGGCGCTGTAGTTTCAAGTCAGTATCTTGGTCATAAGGATGATGAAGAAGCCCGTTCTGCCGCCCGCCAGCTTTTAAATATTTCTGTTCTTGCAGGTCTTTTGATTATTGCAGTATTTCTTCCGTTCCGCCGTTTTGTATTAAAGGCTATCTTCGGCGGGGCCAGTGAAGAAATTATGGCAAATGCCCTTGTTTACTTTGTATGGATTCTTTTATCTTTTCCGTTTCTGGCAGTTTACAGTTCCTGTGCGGCGCTTTTCCGTTCAATGGGAAACAGTAAGGTTTCTTTAAAAGTCAGCCTGATGATGAATCTTACAAACATCGCCGGTAACGCCGTGCTTATTTACGGGGTAAAGGCAGGTGTTGCGGGGGCAGGAATTGCGACTCTTTTAAGCCGGATTGTAGCCGCTGTTGTAATGCTTTATCTTTTAAGTTCTTCTCAGGCTAAGAAAAGCGGCCGTATTTATCTGGAAAATATCGGAAAAAAAGAATTCCGTTTTGACATGATTAAAAGAATCCTTAAAGTTGCTGTTCCCAGCGGAATTGAAAATTCTGTTTTTCATATCGGTAAAACGCTCGTTTATTCTTTTATGTCAGGCTTCGGCATTACCGCTATTGCAGCAAATGCAATTTCAAATACGGTCTGCAGCTTTTCAAATATTCCGGGGAATGCAATCGGACTTTCAAGCGTTACGATTATCGGTCAGTGTATTGGTGCCGGTGAAAAGGAGCAGGCAAAAAGCTACGGAAAAAAACTTATCCTGCTTTCATCCGGCGGAATGTTTTTGACAGGCATTTTGATTTTTACTTTATGTCCGTGGATAACCCGTGCGTTCAATCTTACTGAGCAGGCAAGACTGCTTTCTGTGAATGTAATCAGAATCTGCATGGTGGCAAACATATTTTTCTGGTCAATGAGCTTTACAATGCCGAATATTCTCCGCGGGGCAGGCGACACAAAATATACGATGATTGTTTCGAACATCACTATGTGGCTGTTCCGTGTTTTCGGAAGTTTTTTAATTTCAAAATATCTTCTCCGTACTCATCCTGATAATCCGTCACTGGCACTTTACGGTGTCTGGGTCGGCATGTTCATAGACTGGATTTTCAGGGGTTTATGTTTCTTTATCCGTTTCTGCGGTAAAAAATGGCTTGAAAAAAAGGTGATTTAGGATTTTTGCCTCCTGCGTTTTTTCGTGTTATAATTAAACTGTAAAATCATCATCCCCGTTATTATGAGGTGAACTTATGCAGAAATTATTTTCAGATACACGCAAATTAGACGCTTCCTGCCGTGCCGCATACGGTTTAACAGAAGAAATCATGATGGAAAATGCCGCTGCAGCACTGGAAAAAGAAATCCGTGAACATGCAAAGCCGGGCGAAAAGGTTATGATTCTCTGCGGCGGCGGAAACAACGGTGCTGACGGCTACACTCTTGCGCGCAGAATCCGCCTTGATTTTGAAGTAAAAGTTTATCAGTGCGGTGAGCCTAATTCAAATCTCTGTAAGCTTCAGGCTGACCGTGCTGAAAAATGCGGAGTTGCCTTCAATAAAATTTCGAACATTCCTATCGGCGATATCAGAACTTCTGCAGTGATTGTTGACTGTATTTTTGGTGCCGGATTCCACGGGAGTTATTCAAATGACATTGTTGAGCATATTGTAACTGCCTTAAACGATGTTAATTCTGCCAGCTGCTGGAAAATTGCCTGCGATGTGCCGACAGGAATTGCCGGAGACGGAGTTGTAACTTCTGCCGCTTTCCGTGCGGATGTTACCATCACAATGGGTGCACAGAAACTCAGCCTTTACAGTGATATGGCAAAAGACTATGTAGGTCAGGTAAAGGTTGCTAATCTTGGAATCAGCCGTTCACTCTATGAAAACTCGTGCAATGATCCTCAGGAATCAGCTTATCTCCTTGAAAAATCGGATATGTGCCTTCCTTACCGTAAGGATTCAATGGTAAACAAGGGTTCTTTTGGAAATGCCTACATTGCCTGCGGTGTAAAAACAGGTGCCAGCCTGATTGCTGCAAATGCCTGTTTCCGTTTTGGTGCAGGACTTGTTACCCTTATCCGCCCTGAAGAAGGCTTTGAGCGTTCTTATGTTCCTGGAATGACAATGGAACTTCTGATGGCTTCAAAATTCGGTACGCGTGTAAGTGCACTTTGTGTCGGAATGGGGCTTGGTTTTGATGAAACTGTAATCAAGTATTACATGGATTATCTTCTTAACAATTCAGAAGTGCGCTGTGTCCTCGATGCAGATGTTATGTATTCTCCGCTGATTGTTGATGTTTTAAGCCAGCGCGGTAAAGGTTGTGTATTAACACCTCATCCAAAAGAGTTTGCTGAACTTCTGCGTATCTGCGGTCTTGGGGAATACAATATTGACGAATGCATTATCCGCCGCATTGAGCTGGTAGAAAAATTCTGCCGCCGCTTCCCTGAAGTTGTTCTTCTTGCAAAAGGTGCAAACCCGGTTATCGGCTGTTTTACTATGGAAAAAGGCTTAAAGATGTACATCAACAATAACGGCTCGGTTGCACTTGCAAAAGGCGGTACGGGAGATGCCCTCGCCGGAATGATCTGCGCGCTTTTGACC
>JAGABO010000117.1 GCA_017614655.1 Treponema sp.
AGAAATATATGGATAATTTTGAACAGAAACTTGCAAGACTCGAAGAACTTTCCCGCGTAATCAGACAGGGAGATGTAAGTCTTGAAAAAGCCCTTGAAGTTTTTGAAGAAGGAATAAAGCTTTCTAAAGGCATGGAAAAGGAACTGGACGACATGGAAGGAAAAATCCAGATTCTCATGAATTCTCCTGCACCGGAAGAACCGGAGGCTCCTAAAAAAACAGCTGCAAAAAAATCAGCAGTTTCGGAAAAAGATGCTCCTGTTCTTGATTTTTTTAATGACCTGGGTGAACCTACAGGAACAAGGGCATAATGGCAAAAGTTCACGCATTAAGGGCAGAAGTTGCAAGAAAAATTGCAGCAGGAGAAGTTATAGACAGACCGGCAGCAATTGTACGGGAACTCATGGATAATGCCGTAGATTCGGGTGCTTCAAAAATCAGCGTAGAAATAGAAGGCGGCGGCATAGAAAAAATACGCGTAACGGACAACGGTTCCGGAATGGACCGGGAAGACCTTAAAGAATGTGCCCGTCCTCATGCAACCAGCAAGATAAGCGAAGAAACGGATTTACTTAATCTTTCGACCCTCGGCTTCCGCGGAGAAGCGCTTGCTTCCATGGCAGCAGTAAGCCGTCTGGAAATTACAAGCGGCGGCTTTAAGATGTGTGCCTCCGTTACGGAAGACCACGTAATTACTCCATGCCCATCACGCGGCGGAACAATCGTACAGACATCTTCCCTCTTTGAAAACTTTCCCGCGCGAAGACAGTTTTTAAAAAGACCTGCAAGTGAAGCGGTTTTATGCAGAAGCATGTTCGAAGAAAAAGTGCTTCCCCGTCCCGACATTGAATTTTCTTTTACAAGCGACGGAGAAGAAAAACTGAATCTTCCTGCAACAGATTCCCTCACGGAACGCTTTGTGCAGACGATGGAATTCTTTGAAACCCCGGATCTTTTTTACTGCATAAAAAACGAAGCAGAAGACAAAAGCTTTTCGTTCAGCCTTATAATCGGAGAACCTTCCGTAACCCGCTCAAACAGAAAAAATATTTACATCTATGTAAACGGAAGGCGTATAACCGAGTATTCACTCATACAGGCAATAGAATACGGCTGTGAAGGATACTTCCCCAACGGAACTCATCCGGTTGCCTGCCTTTTTGTAGAAATGAATCCGTCTCTTGTTGACTTTAACATTCATCCGGCAAAAAAAGAGGCAAGATTTAAAGACATAAGTGCCCTGCACCACAGCGTAAGTTCTTCCGTAAAAAACTTTTTTAAGCAGTACACGGTTAAAACTCTTGTAAACAAAGCTTCAGAAGAGAACGCACAGCAGGAGCTTTACCCGGCAGAAACTTCACAATCAGAATCTTCGCTTTCCATAGAGGCAGCTCTTGTAAACCGCTATGCTCCAAAAAACCTTTATTCAGGAAGAAGTTTGTCTTATGGAAGCAGCCGGGAAACTCAGAAACCTTCGCACTTTGAACGTAAAACCTTTTCTTTTGATTCAGGTATTTCTGGTATTCCTGCAGAAGAAGAGCCCTCTTTTATAAAAGAAAACTATATACCTTCCCAAAACGAAGAGGACGGTTTTCATTTTGCAGGAAGTGTCTTAGGAACCTTTCTTCTTGCAGAAAAGGACGGAGCGCTTTACATAATTGACCAGCATGCAGCTCATGAAAGGATTCTCTTTAACAGAATCCTCGAAGAAAAAAAAGAGAAGCAGCATCTTCTTATTCCCTACGTTCTGGAAACAGAAAGTCCTGCAGACGACAATTATCTTGAGGCAATAAAGGAAAGCCTTACCGATGCAGGATTCGGCATAAGAAAAGTTTCGGAAGGAAAATGGGAGTTTGATTCAGTCCCGGCTTTCTGGAAAGGAAAAGAAGCAGACTTAAAAAAAGACCTGCTTTCTAAAAGACTGGACCCGTCCGACATCATAAGGGCAACGGCCGCAAGTGCAGCCTGCCGCTCTGCAGTTATGGACGGAACCGTTTTAGACAACGCGACTGCAGCCGCCCTTGCAAGGGACGCACTGCTTTTGCCCGATCCGCACTGCCCCCACGGAAGACCGGTTTACACGGTAATCACACGAAAGCAGCTGTTTGAATTAGTAAAAAGAACATAAAACAGCAGTGATAAAATTATGCTTCCAGCAGAAAACTTTTAAAAATACGTGGTTGAAGGCCTTCGGCACACTCCGTTCTTCAAATCGTATTTTTAAAAGCTTTCTGCTTCCGCATATTTTTATCACTGCTGTTTTTTACATCATCATTTTACTTTTCAGAGCCCGTGCTGAACGTTCCAAGCAGTGTCTTAACTTCATCCGCATGGTAAGAGGGATTGTTTGCCTGAAGATATACAAGCCATTTTTCGCCCTCTGCATCCTTAAGCTGAACGCATACTTTTGCAAGCTCAAGGACTGCTTCCCAGTTTTTAGGCTCCGACTTTACAACATCATCATAGGTTGACTTTGCTTCATTGAATTTCTGAGAAGAAGCGTAACACTTTGCAAGGTTCATGCGAACGGTATTGTTTCGCGGCTGAATTGCAAGTGCTTCAAGATAGAACCTTGTCGCGCTGTCATAGTCACCTTTCATGCGGTATGCGTTTCCGAGGTTGTTGTCGATTTCGAAGTTTCTGGAATCGGTAGAATATGCAGAACGGAGCATCGTAATGGCACTGTCTGCATCTCCGCTTTCTATGCTCAGAACACCGAGGTTAATCTTTGCCTTTATGTTCATCGGGTCCGCTTCTATTACTTCCATGTAGTATTTTATTGCATTCGTCTTGTCGCCGGTTTCCTGGAGGAGGAGCGCATAATGATAGATGATGTTGGTCTTCAGCTGAACCGTTCCCGCATCCTTTATGTCATAGGCACTTTTTGCATAGGCAACGGCATCAGCATTTTTTCCCTGCATAAAGAGAACGTTGGAAAGGTTATAAAGCGTAAGCGGATCTTTTACAGAACTTCCTGAATACGAGATTGCCTTTCTGTAAGCTTTTTCTGCTTCTGAATAATTTCCAAGCGATGACCAGGCAGATCCAAGTTCCTTATAATAGTCACTCTTTGCAGGATTAATGCGAACGGCTTCATTAAAGGCTTTTACAGCTCCGTTAAAATCATTCTGGCGGGCAAGAATACGGCCGGAAGCTGCCCAGGCATTTTCATATTCATTGTTGATTGAATAAGCCTTTCTGTAGGCTGCAAGAGCCTTATTCATATCTTTGAGGCGTTCGTTTGTAACTCCAAGATTGTAGTAGGCACTTGCATAGTCACTCTTGTAGTTGATTGCACTCTGGAAGGAAGCTGCTGCACCAGTATAATTTTTTCTATTAAACTGAATGCGTCCAAGTTCATAATAGTAAAGGGCATTTTTAGGATCCTTTTTAAGGGCTGCCTTAAACTCTTTTTCTGCTTCATCATAATCCTTTCTTGCTGCAGCTTCCTTTGCATAGATATAATGAATCTTAGGATCGTCAGTTCCAAATGCGCTGGTTGAGGCAGCAAACTCAAGGGCAGCTTTTCTTGCACTCTGCGAGCCTGCCCCGGAACCGTCTTCCCCAGCTTCATAAAGGGCCTGTGCCATTTCGCTCATCTTAAGTGAATAAAGTTCTTTGTCATCAGAAGGAAGAAGAGACTTTGCCTTTGCAAAATGTTCCTTTGCACCTTCTATGTCTCCGGAATTCAGGAGAGCCTTTCCCTGGGCAATTTCGTCGTTTATCTTTCTTAAGGCTTCTGCTTTTTTTGCATTTTCTTTTGCAATCTTTTCTTCAAGAGCCTTACGTTCTGCCTCTTCCTTAGCCTTTTTTTCTTCGGCAAGACGGCGGGTTTCTGCAAGCTCTGCTTCCTTGCGGGCAAGTTCTTCCTGTTTTTTGCGGAGTTCTTCCTGCTTGCGGTTCTGTTCTTTCATTGCGGCAGTAAGGTCGTTTATTGCTTTGTTTGTTTCAAGCTGATTCTGACTCTGGCGTGAAAGCTCATCAGTGATCGGGTCAAGTTTTGAAGAATCAAAGCCTTCTGCATGCTGACCGTCCTGACCGCCGGCGGAAGAGTCAAGCCCGTTTTCCTTCATGAGGCGTTCAAAGTTCTTTTCTTCTGCTTCCTTTTTTAAGCGGGATGCTTTATCTAAAAGAGCAAGTGCCTCTTCGTTTTCTGAATCATAAAGCAGCACTTTATCCTGTAAAAGAGAAACAGCCTGATCATAAAGACCTTTGTCTATCATGGTTTCGGCAAGCTTTAAAGCCTTTTCTATGTCTACGGATGATACGCTTGAACTTTCTGCTCCTGCTGCATTCATGCTTCCCTTTCTTGCAAAAGTAAAAATACAAAGCCCTATTGCAGCAAGGAAAAGAAACAGTGCTACTGCAACAGCAGCAATTATTTTTTTAGATCCGTCATCTGAATTCGAAGAGACAGTGTTTACGGGACTGTTGATACGGTTTTCGCTTCCGAAAGAAACAGGTTCAGTTTTTTCCTGCATTCCAGACCTTAAGAGTGAAGGTTTGGAAACAGAATCATCAGTTTTAAACAAAGATGAAATTTCTGAAGAATCTGTTTCCGGCACAGAAACTTTTGCAGTTTCCGGCTTTAAAACCGTTGTCTTTAAGGAAGCAGACTTTGCAGTTACTGTCTTTGCCGGTGTTTTTGAAACCGTTGTCTTTGAAGCAGGGGCCTTTTGTGCAGCCGTTCTGGCAGCAGAAGTTTTAGAAGCCGAAGCTTTTACGGCAGAAGTTTTTACAGCCGTAGTTTTTGCTGCTGCAGTCTTTGAAGCAGCTGTTTTTGTTCCCGCAGTTTTAGTACCTGCCGTTTTAACGCCCGAAGTTTTAACTCCCGAAGCGGCAGTTTTTTTTACGGCAGATGAAGTTCCGGCAGAAACCTTCCCCCTTACTGCAGTTTTCTGTTCTTCATTCAAGTTCTGTTTCGTACTCATAATCAAGTGTTCCCTCTGCTCCTGCAAGCATATTTTCTGATTCAGTCTGCTTCAGAGAAGCAGCTACGTTTTCAAGAAGCTTACGTCTTTTTTCTGCTTCTTCGGCAGCAATCCGTGCAGCTTCTGCTTTTCTTCTTTCTTCCTCAAGAGCCCTTTCGGCAGCAAGGCGTTCTTCTTCCTTACGCCTCTCTTCTTCCTCAAGAGCACGCATGGCCGCAAGACGCTCTTCTTCTTCCTTAAGGCGTTTTTCTTCCTCAAGGGCAGCAAGTTTTTCTTTCTCCAGGCGTTCTTTTTCCTGAGCTATAAGAAGGATGAGTGACTCTATCTGGGGTCTCTGTTCATCATCCGGTGCAAGTTCAAGATATTTTCTATAATCTTCGCAGCTTTCATCAAGTTTTCCAAGAGACAGCCGTGAATTTGCCCTGTTAAGGTAAGGTTCTGCAAAAGACGGAGAAGCCGTTATTGCCGTTGAATACCATTTTTCTGCAGAAGAAAATGCCCCGGAAGAAAAAGCAATGTTTCCGGCATTATAGGCAAGCGTTTTTTTATCAGTCCCGGGAACAGACATTCCTTTTTCGCATATTTCCAGTGCTGCAGCACTATCACCCGTTTTATGGTAGCACAGAGCAAGATAATTGTATACTTTCGGATAACCGCCTGTTTCCATGGCCTTAAGAAAATAAGGTATTGCTTCCTGAACCTTGTCCTGCCGGAATAGTTCTTCACCTTCCGTAAAATCATCCCCGGCAGAAGCAAAAAATGGAATCATCATGAGAAAAAATAATGTCAAAAAAAGTTTCTTCTTCATCATTTCTTTATCGGCATCCGTTTTCCTGTACTTAATATACGCGGTTAATGTTGGATAAACTCACAAAATGTGATATAATTCCCTAAGTTATTAATTAACAGAGAGGAATTCCATGAACCCCGTAACAATGGTCATAATATGCGGCGCACTTGTCTCGCTCATCATAATTATAATGATTATAATCATAAAAAGTTTCAACTCTCCGCAGAAAATCGAAGGAATTCAGAAAGCAATAAAAGACGGGAAGTTACAGAACGCCCAGAAAATCGCAAAAAGCCTTATTTCTAAGAATCCGAGGGATTATGTAGCACACTACCTTCTGGGAAAAACTTACATGGCAGACGGAAAACCCGAACTTGCCTTTGTTGAATATAAAACAGTAAACGACAATGCACTTTTTAACGGCGATATACCGGAGACAGAATTCAGAAAAACAATGGCTGAACTCTACAGAAAGTACAATCAGAATCATGATGCACTCCGCGAATATCTGCTTCTTACAAAACTTGATCCGACAAACGCAGAAAACAACTACAATGCAGGAAAACTTTACGAAGAAGATGGAAAAAATCAGCTTGCAATGGGCTTTTACCAGAAAGCTCTTTCCATCGACAAAAAGCTCTCAAAGGCTCATACAGCCATGGGATACCTTCTCTTACGCGGAAAACAGTATGCAGAAGCAAGAAACGAAATCGAAACTGCAATAAGGCAGAATCCGGAAGATTATTCAAATTACTATTATCTGGGTAAAATCCTTAAGGAAACTCACGAACTTGCAGCAGCCGTAAAAGCTTTTGAAAAGGCTCAGCGCGATCAGGAATTCAGGCAGAGGTCTTTTATAGAAAAAGGTTCATGCCTTGTTTCGGCAGGACAGATGGATCAGGCAGAATCAGAATTCATCCACGCAATCAACTGTACAAAATCGGAAAGTTCACAGGAAACCCTTTATGCACGCTATTTTCTGGCAGCATGTTACGAAAATAACCGCAAAATAGAAAAAGCCATAGAACAATGGAACATAATTTTCAATAAAAACCGTCAGTTCAAGGATGTTTCCGCCAAACTCAATCAGTACAAGGATGTTCAGACAAACGACAATATAAAGGAATACTTAACCTGTACTCCGGCGGCCTTTGTTGAACTCTGCAAAAAAACAGCAAAAGCCGGCTTTAACCTGGAAGCCCAGAAAGTAGAACCTACAAAAAACGGCTGCATAATGCTTGCAACGGAAGAAAAAAAAGACAACTGGATGAACATGAGGCAGCAGATTTTCTACGTCGAATTCCTTCGCGATACGGAACCTATAGAAGAAAGCACGGTAAGAAAAGCTGCCGACCTTATAAAAAGACAGGGCTGTGCAAAGGGAATCATCATTACGAGTTCAAAGTTTACCCCCGGTGCAGCAGCTTTTGCAGAAAACAGACCGGTTATCCTTGCGGCAAAAGAACAGCTTGAACA